>CAZNXL010000275.1:0-2555 GCA_964577075.1 uncultured Dorea sp.
TGTTCTCTTTTTATACCATTTTTTATTTTCCGACTAAAATTTTACGCTAGCATAAGTATGTTTTCAAATATAAGTATGTTTATTTCAGATGCATTCCCTGTACCTTATATACAAATAAACTATCCAGCATGCAACTTATTTTTGCAGAATATACAGATACTGTATCTCATTTGGTTCCAGAATCGTGTCAAATTCCATCATATTTCCCGTCACTTGAATCTGGTTAACCGTATTATGGGAAATGCTGCTGTTTCTCAGATAATCCAATTCATGCATGGTAAGATCCGGTTCCATATTCAGTTCTACCCATTTATCCTGAACACTTCCGTAGGTACGGTTCAGCACGTTCTTACGGATAATATAAGTTCCGTCTTTCATGTTTTTCAGACAAATATGTACAGTCAGATATTCCCTGTTTTCCTGCATTCCCGAAATATCCCTGACCTGTATCTTGTCTTCCTGAACAATATGATAATTGAAATTCAGTCTTTTTAAGTTGTGAAGAACCATGCGAACCGATCCACGATTACTGCGGGTAACGATAGTATTCGAACCTTTTTTAATAATATCAGGATAAATTCGGTTCAGATAATCCAATGCATAATATGCCGGTTTCGGGAGTCCATTTTTTGTCAGAAGCCCACATCCCCCAAATAAAGGACGATCTGAATCCTTGTCATCCGCATACGCATCTGTATACAGCCAATGTCCTGCCAGTTCCGTTTTCCCAAAGCACCGAAGAGCATTATAGACAAGGAATGCTCCTTTCAGACAGCTGTCATTAAATACATTCCGATTGGATAAAGAGAAGCTATATTCAGATATATGCAGTTCCTTCTTCTCCCATCCCACCTTTTTCATAGCGTTACGGGTCATGTCCAGGCAGTGTTCGACAAAATCCACATCTGTAGACCGCTGTTCGTAGATTATCCCATTCTCCTCCTCCTGAATGTATGGATAACAATTCAGCGACAGGAAATCCGGTTTCTCATTTTCTTGTGACCAGCGTTCAAAAAAATTCTGCAGACCTTCCTGCCCGACCATACGGACGGAAAAACCCCCTCCTCCTATTTTTGCTTCAGGGAGCCCACTGCGGATAGCAGATGCAAAAATGCCAAAATCATGAAAATACTGCTGATAACTTTCTTCAGGGGCTATTCCTGCTCTCTGCAATGTGACATCCTTAAATGAAATATAGTTATCCTTCCAGTATTCAAAGTACCATGTCCGTACTTCTTCCGTTCCGTATCGTCTGGTAAAATGATGAATAAGATCATAATAGAAATCAAATCTTTCCTGGTCATCACGAAACTCTATTTCCCTTTTTATCTCCCGTATACAATCCTGTGTTGTGCTCATGATACGTATTGGCTTACAACCCATTTCAAAATAAGGCTTCAAATGATTTTTTACCAGAAAATCAATCAGCATATTTACCCTGCTGTAGTTCCGTTTTCCCGGTTCGGCATGGATATATAGGTATATATCCGGATCATAAATATCCCAGAATCTGACATAGGTAAATCCCATACTCTGACGACGTGCCAGAATCTGTTCCTGTATTTCAGCATTGAGAAGATCCTTCGCAGTTCCGATATTGATCATGCGGCAGCAAAATGAATCCCACTTTTTCCCCTGAACCTGATCCAGATCTGCTTCCAGCAACAAACTCTTTTTCAATATCTCATCTTCAGACGCCATAGGATTCTTTTCCAGATATATCTCTACTTTTTCTTTAATGCTCTGATCGATTTCCTTTTCCCTACCTGGCAGGCGGCCAGATGTAAGCTTTTTCTGTCGCCGGAACTCTGAAGGCGTCATGTTATAGCTTGCCCTGAATACCTTATTATAGGCAGCTACACTGGCGAATCCATTATCAAGGGCAATCTTAAGAATAGAATCATCTGTATACATCAGATCCTCCATCGCATGAACCAGCCTTACCTGATTAACCAGATCCACGAAATTCATCCCACACTTCTGTTTGATATATCGCGATACATAACTGGTGGACAAATATAGTTGTCCTGCCAACTGCCCCAAAAAAATTGACTGCCTGTAATTTGCCCGGATATATGCAAAAATATCCTGCATACGCTCATCTTCATTCTGCTTTTCCTGAATATAACGGATGTCCGACTGATTCAGCAGAAAATTCTCAGTCAATATATGCAGCATCTGAAAATACATACTTGTCAGATACAATTTATTTCTGATATTATTTGCCAAATAGTGGTTAAAAATCTTCAGAATCACACTTCTCAGTTCCTCATAAGCACTGTTCTGATCATCTGTAGAATTGCAATAAAATGCAATCTGTTCCGTTCCAAGTACCTCCCTGAGACGGATATGGGATATCACAAATCTTCCGATCAAAACCTCATCCTTTAATAGACAGGAATGTTTTCGATTCACGTTCACCAACACTATATCACCTGGCTTCATCCAGAAGTTCTCCTGCCCCACCCTCAGTCTCATTCTTCCTTCAATCAGATACATAAGCTCAATGTTTTCATGAGAATGGATCCTTGTCTCCGGGTCTGCTATAAAATCCA
>CAZNXL010000276.1:0-2552 GCA_964577075.1 uncultured Dorea sp.
CTTACTTTTCCATCATAACCACGGATGCCTATGATGTGACGATCATGTCCAGGAATACCGGCCATTACTGGTATCTGCATAATCCGGAGTATCCGGAGAAGGGAACAGTGATCATATTTCATTCGCATCATGCGGACAGATCTGGGAGAGTCCGTTACCATCTGCACGGCAGGGCGAATACCCTGCGGCAGGCGGTACGGAGCATCCGGGGACATGATAAGTGGCAGATGAATGGAAGGAAGTCGTGAAAGAATGTGAATCCGCAGTTGTAGGACTGCGGATTCTTTTTGGGAACAGAAAGTGACAAAAAACAGAATATATCTAATTTGGTATTCGAGTACCAAATATGTATTTCGCTTGACATCGTCTATGCTGCTGTGTTATGCTTTAGAAAACTGATGAACTGTGATTATGCGAGGAAGGGTACTATGATTACGCAGGAACAGGCTAAAAAGCAGGATTTACTTATAGATGCAATGCACTATGCAGGGATTCCATCTGAGCGTTGGCTTGGAGCCGGGTTTATTGCGCTGCAAGCAAAGCGATTGATGGCGGAGTCAGATCAGGAAGAAACAAAAGAGAGTATTTGGTGGGCGATGGGTACAATCATCTCAGATTTTGAGATGGGTCGTATCTTTGATACACCGGATCAGTTTTATTCCATATATAGAGTGGTGGACGCCGATTTAGACCTGGGATCCTTTGCTGCAAGAGCCGTACAGAAGAATGATAAATATGCCATGTACGTTTCGGATGCGTTGCTTGCGGAATATACCCGTCATCTTCCGAAATACAATAAGAAGGGGAAGAAAAAGAATGTCCTTATAGCAGAAGGGGAGCGGTTCATCCCAGTCGTAAGGCAGCTGGTTCAGGGAAGGGATGATTGCATATTTACGATTGCCACGGTAGATCAATTTACGGAGGCGCTTTATGAGGTCATGCTCAATGGCTGCCAGAATACGAGGGTCGTGTCAAAGAGCATTTACAGGTATGACTTTCTTCCAGAGAAGTTTGATTATATTCTTGCACTTCCAGTTTTTGGAATGAAGAATCTCTCCGAGGACGATCATTTTATTTGTAAAGAGTCGGATGCCATAGCTTTGGAGAACTTGCTTCTGCACCTGAATAAGGAAGGGAAACTGGTTATCACGATACCCGGCAGGATCACTTTTGGTCAAGGGAGGATTGAAAACCTTAGGGCATTTGTGCAGAGCATGTATCAGATCGAAGAGATAACGGAGCTTCCGGGTGGCACATTCAAGGCTACGGGGATAAAGACCTACTTGATGACGATTGGCGGAACCAATAAAGGTGACGATGTGACTATCAGGCGTCTTGCCGGAGTGGGACAGAAGAGCAAGCGGGATCTGATTTCCGAGTTCAAGGTCGAGGACGAGACTTTTGTTCTGGCTTCCGAGATGGATGAAATCGGAGATTGGAATATAGACCGTATATTCTCGCAACAAGATGATGAATGGGCTAAATACCGGGATACGAATATCAGGAAAGAGACGCTTGGGGATGTGGCAGAGGTATTCAGAGGGAAGCTTGTATCGAAGAAAGATGATGCCGGTTCCATCGGGGTGCTTAACATTTCAAATATAGGAGATTATGAGATTGATTTCGATGGCATTGATCATATTTCGGAATCAGAGAGGAAGATCAGTAATTACATTCTACAGGATGGAGACTTGGTAATTCCCGCCAGAGGAACCGCTATGAGGTGTGCGATTTTTCATCTGAGGAATTTTACCTGCATAGCGTCTTCTAACCTGATTGTCATCCGGACAAATCCGAAAATGCTGCTTCCGGAATACCTGAAGATATTCTTGGACAGCCCAATCGGCCGGAAGATCATATCCAGTATGCAGCAGGGAACGAGTGCTATCAATTTGAATTATAAGGATCTGGTGGGCATAGAGGTTCCAATGCCGACGCTGGCGGAACAAAAGAAGAATGTGGAACTGTATGAAGCGGAATATGCTTACTATAAAGGGACAGTAGATAAAGCGCAGGAACGGTGGAATGATACGCTCCGTCGGCTGTACGAGTTTTAGGAGGAAAGAACATGGATAAGAAACAGCAGGAATATGAATCACCGAGCCAGCAGCTTTATTCGCACCTTTTTGAAGCGTGCAATATTATGAGAGGTCCGATTAATCAGGACGAATATAAGAGCTATATTACGCCGCTCTTGTTTTTTAAGCGTATTTCAGATTCATATGATGAAGAGACGGAGATTGCCCTGAAGGAATCGGATGGTGATGAAGAGTATGCGGCATTTCCGGAGAATCATATTTTCCAGATTCCAGACGGATGCCATTGGATCGATGTGAGGAATAAAAGTGAAAACATCGGTAAGGCAATCGTCACCGCAATGAATGGGATCGAGCGGGCGAATCAGGAAAGGATTGCCGGATTATTTTCCAGTTTTGATGATGCGAATTGGACAGACAAAAACAAGCTGTCGGATGAACGGCTCAAAAACCTGATAGAACATATGTCGAGCGTCAGGCTCCGCAATGCTGACTATCCGGCAGATGTCATGGGAG
>CAZNXL010000277.1:0-2543 GCA_964577075.1 uncultured Dorea sp.
TTTCTAATGCTATGGGTCATTTTCGGTTTTATCCTTTGTGAATAGCAGTTCCAGGAAAGGTGAAAACTGTTATGGAAACTACAATGCAGAGGGATATGAAACAGGATGAAAGGCTGGGAAGCGCCCCGCTTGGAAAGCTTATGTTGTCAATGGCGTTTCCTGCGGTGGCGGCCCAGCTTATTAATATGTTATATAACATTGTGGACCGCGTCTACATCGGTCATATGGAAGAGTACGGAGATTTGGCGCTTACAGGAGTGGGGGTGACTTTCCCCATTATCACGCTGATATCCGCATTTAGCGCTTTCGCAGGAATGGGAGGTGCGCCTCTTGCATCAATTGAGCTCGGGAAAAAGAAATATGATGAGGCGGAGAAGATTCTTGGAAATTCCACAGGATTAATTGTTATTTTTTCTGTAATATTAACGCTTTTTTTCTTAATTTTTAAAGAACAGTTACTATATGCATTTGGGGCCAGTGGTTCTACGATCATATATGGCAAAGAATACATAACGATCTATCTTGTGGGAACAATATTTGTGCAGCTGGCACTGGGGCTTAATACATTTATCAGCGGACAGGGAGCGGCAAGGACGGCGATGCTGTCAGTATTCATCGGGGCAATGATCAATATATGTCTCGACCCGGTATTTATCTTCCTCATGCATATGGGAGTGAGAGGAGCTGCTATCGCAACGGTGATCTCTCAGGCTGTAAGCGCCGCATGGGTGACCAGATTCCTGACTTCTTCAAAAAGCGTGATCAAGTTAAAGGTATCGAATATGAAGTTGGAAAAGAAGACGGCAATGCAGATAGCAGCGCTTGGTGTCTCACCATTTATTATGCAGAGTACAGAGAGTCTTGTAAGTATTACGCTTAATTCCGGACTTCAAAAATATGGCGGCGATCTCTATGTAGGGACAATGGCGATCCTGACCAGTGTCATGCAGCTTTTCGTTATACCGCTTCAGGGGATCACTCAGGGGATACAGCCGATCATCAGCTATAATTTCGGAGCGGGCAATAAAAAGAGAGTTAAAGATACGTTTTTGAGAATGCTTGCGGTTACATTTGCGGGAATGTTTGTACTCTGCGGGATTGCAGTAGTTGCACCGAAGATATATGCGGGGATATTTACCAGCAATGCAGAACTGGTGGAGTTGACAACGCAGGTAATGCCGATATATTTTTTCGGAATGATGTTCTTTGGAATACAATTTGCCTGCCAGTCAACCTTTGTCGCTCTGGGACAGGCAAAGGTCTCTATGTTTATTGCGCTTTTGCGTAAAGTATTTTTATTGATCCCGCTGGCAATTATCATACCGAAATTCACAGGGGTAATGGGAATCTATCTGGCGGAGCCGATCGCGGATATACTGTCTGTTACGGCAACTTCGATTTTGTTTATGATTACAGCGAAAAAGATTCTGCGCAACATGTAGATGACCAAAGAGTTTTCAATACAAAAAAACAACCGCATGTACTGATAACGATTGTTTTTTGATTACAGATTCTATGCAAGAAGATATTTTTTTGCATATCCGATAAATATCCTCATAGCAGGCGACCAGTCCTGAGAGGGGCGTACAGCCATACCGAGTCTCCGGAAGGTGTACGGCTTTAACGGACGAACTTCAAAATCGCCGACGTGCCCGCGTATCGCAAGTTCGGGAAGAATGCTGATTCCCAGTTCATGTTCTACCATTGACAGAACGGAAAAATAATTATATGAAGTATACTTAATATCCGGATGGATATTATTCCTTTTAAGTATCTGATGAACATCGCTGTTATATGTGTATTCATCAATAATAAACGGTGCGTTTTCAAATAACTCTAAAGGGATCTCTTCGTACCGGGTGTAGGGATGCCCTTTGGGAAGGATTGCCAGCATCTCATCATCGTGAACCGGGATAAAATCCGCAGTCTGGTTTTTCTGATAACTGGTGAATCCAATATCTACCTGATAATTTAACACCCAGTCCGCAATCTCATTTTCATGTCCCTCAAGGATTTCAAAGAGGATGCGGGGGTTGCTCTTTTGAAATTCCCGGATAATCTTTGGTATCCAGTGGATCGCACAGCTTGTATAGGTGCCGATTTTCAATGTTCCCTGCTTGGCGCCCTGAAGAAAGGATATCTCCTGCTTCAGAGATTCATCTGCGGCAAGGAGAACACGGATTGAAGGCAGGAGAGAATTACTTTCGTCAGTAAGGGAGATCCCGTGGTTGGTTTTGTGAAACAGCGGAAATCCTACTTCTCGTTCAAGATTCTTCATCATCTGCGTAATACCGGATTGTGTATATCCGAGTTCTTCACCTGCTTTTGTGAAATTTCCAAATTTGGCAACAGCAAGGAAAACATGCCATTTTTTCAAATCCATAAGCGTCCTCCTTGTGATTTTGTACTTATTATAGTACATTGAATTAAAAAGAAAAACAAGGTTGAGGAAAACCAAGAACGTAATAATGCCAACTATGATAATATCTGCCCTAATTGAAAGTAAAATTAGGCTTCAAGTATTCTGGCATCCAAATGCCATC
>CAZNXL010000278.1:0-2537 GCA_964577075.1 uncultured Dorea sp.
CTTCATAAGTTGGAAGTCTGCCGGTATAAAAGTTTGTTTCTTGTGCTGGCGCTTATGGTTTTGATCATCGGAGCAGGAGGATTTGGATCTACCAAAGAAAAGGTGCAAAAGATAAAGGTACGTAAGATAAGCAGTGAAGATGTCAGGATCAGGAATATCGGCTGTGACGCGGAAGCGCTCAACCCTCTCAGAAAGGATGAATATTCCGGGATCAACAGTGCAGTGGAAGAGTATTTTTCAAGTGAGAGGGAGCAGGAAGCTTTTGCTGAAAAATATGATGACATTCACGTTTATACTAAAGTTGGACAGTACAAAGATACTTATATTGTGTTTGCAGAGTATCATATGAAGATAAAAGATATTTATACGGAAGTTCCCGGTCTTGTTACATTATATGCGGTAAAAGACGAAAAGAGCGGACAATATCAGGTTCACACAGAGATGTCAGAAGGGCTGGATGCGGAGTATGTCAGGAATTTAACCGGACATGAGGACGTAAAAGAGCTGTTTCGTCAGGCAAAAGAAGAATATGACCGTGCATTGCAGGGCGATGCTCTTTTGAGGGAGGCTTTGGCCGACCTTAAGAATGCTTATGATGATCCTGATGGATAATGGACACAGATTTATGGCCGAATCTCTGACACAGGGGTTCGGCATTTTTTGTTGCCAGGCATGCGCGCAATAAAAACGGGAGATAAAGGAGAGATGTTCATGTCGGAGTATAAGGATGCATTTAAAAGAGCTTTTCCCTATACGATACCGGTTCTGACCGGCTATCTGTTTATCGGGATAGCATTCGGGGTCATGTATGCAGAAAAAGGATATTCATTTTTATGGGCAGCTCTCATGAGTGTGCTTGTATATGCGGGATCCGTACAATATCTGGCGGTGAATTTTTTTGTGCCGGGGATATCATTTGTACAAGTGATATTTATGACATTTATGGTGAATATCCGCCATATATTTTACGGGATATCCCTTCTTGACAAGTTCAATTCAATGGGAAAAAAGCGATGGTATATGATATTTGCATTGACAGATGAGACCTACTCGCTTCTGTGCACGACAAAGATTCCAGAGGATGCGGATAAAGAAAAATTTTTGTTCGCCATTGCATTGATGGATCAGTCTTACTGGGTGCTGGGGTCCATCATCGGAGGGCTTGCGGGTACGCTGATACCATTCAATTCAGAAGGAATTGATTTTGCTATGACGGCGCTGTTCGTTGTGATATTTGTCGGGCAATGGATGGAGAAGAGCAACCGGGTGCCGGAGATCACAGGTGTGCTTTCAGCGTTTGTTTGTCTTCAGATCTTTGGAGCGGATCAGTTTGTGCTGCCGGCAATGCTTCTCATTATTACGGTTCTTTTAGTATCGAGAAAGAGATTGGAGCGAAGGGAGGATGGGGTATGCCTTTAAGTGCAGCAGCTTCTCTCATTATCATATTGATTGTTGCAGCGTCCACATTTGCCACAAGAGTTATCCCTTTTCTCCTGTTTCCCAAAGGGAGAGAGATCCCGCCTCTCATTCAATATCTTGGGAAGGTATTAACTCCTGCGATCATAGGAATGCTTGTAGTGTATTGTCTGAAAAATACGACAGTGGCTGCGGCGCCTCACGGAATTCCGGAGGCGGTAGCGGTGGCAGTGACAGCATTACTCCATGTATGGAAAAGAAATAATCTGCTTAGCATTGGTTCGGGGACGGTGTTATATATGTTTTTGATCCAGGTGGTTTTTTAGAAATTCAACACTTTTTTATCACAGTTTGAACACAATTAGAAGTTAAACTACCACCATAGAGTGAAATGATAGTGAGAACTCATGAAGGGAGACATGATTATGGATAACCAGTACAGTTATTATACACCAAATCAAGAGGAGCCGGATTATGATTCGGGACAGGGATCAAGACCGCGTCGGAAGAAAGAGAGAAAAATCCCGCGATGGGTGAAGGTGGCCGGATTGGCCTTGATCTTCGGAATTGTGGCGAGCGCGGCTTTTCAGACCAGTAATTTTATAGTAGATAAAGTACTGGGCACCGCATCAGAGAAGAAAAGCAGCGCCAGCGAGACAGTAAGCAGCACGCAACTGACCAGCGGAACCAGTGCAAATATTACGTCGGATGTGTCTGAGATTGCGAAAAATGCTATGCCATCGGTTGTGTCTATTACGAATATGAGCGTTAAGCAGGTGCAGAATTTCTTCGGAGGGACTCAGGAGCAGGAGAGCGAGAGCGCAGGCTCCGGCATCATAGTTGCGCAGAATGATACAGAACTTTTGATCTTAACCAACAACCATGTAGTAGAGGGTAACGATGTACTGACAGTCTCATTTATTGACGAGGAAAGCGTGGAGGCAAATATCAAGGGCGCAGATTCAGAGAGAGATCTGGCTATCGTTGCAGTGAAGCTTAAAGATATCAAAGATTCAACCAAAGAGGAAATTGCGGTTGCGCAGATGGGTGATTCTACACAGCTTCAGGTAGGAGAGCCTGTGATAGCTATCGGAAATGCACTTGGATACGGACAGTCAGTT
>CAZNXL010000279.1:0-2526 GCA_964577075.1 uncultured Dorea sp.
TTTTTCCTCCTTATCATTTGAACCGCTTGTCCTTTCTCCACTTTGCTGTCACTTAGACGTTTCTGTTTCCTATTATACATGAAATTAAGCCGGATATCAAGAGTTTATCAAACCTCATTTTCCGAAAGACGCAGCACAGAAAGCGCTCTTATACATCGCCATAGGCGGATGTTATAGAAGCACAGCATCACAAAAATCAGTAGATTAGTTTTGACTTGAAATAACTTTCGGAGCCTCCTTGCAGACAAACATCATTCCCACAGTCGTAATAGCATAAACAAAAATTGCTAATTCTCGATATGTCATCCATGCATGAATCCAGGAATGATTTGACAAAACTGCATACCATATAAACGGCAGAATAGCTATACAAAGCATCGGGATTATACGAACGCTTACCTTGATCTTTTTATTTTTAATTAGTCCAACAATAATACAGACTGCAAGCAAAAGGATAATTATTATTAAAGAGAATTTGCTCATATCAAAATTTTTTCCGATAACATCAAGAGCATTAAATGCCACATCTTTGTATTCATTGCTCGTTCGAAATTTCATCGCATTCACTGCTGATGTTAAAGTATTGTTTCCAGTTATAAGTGATGCGAGTATCCATTTTGATGCCCACATTAACCCATAGCCAGTTCCCCATAAAAGCCCCGTTCCGATAAGCATTTTAAGTCCGTCCTTGAAATTTTTCGTGTATTGGGACACCATGAACGCGATTGGAATACCAAATGTCACTAAAGGGTATGTAAAAAGATCGAAGTATACTGTCAAGCATCCAATAACAAAAAAATGATACAGCCATAGCTTCATACACGTTTTATACTTTTCTTCAAACAACAGGATGACAATCACCTGTGCTAGCGTTAAAATAAATACCGGTGTATACTGCAGCGATAAGGCGCATACTGCCGGATTTAAGAAAAATATAGTGGATAAAAACGGAATAAAACATTCCTTTTTATTTTTCTTTCCAATCAGGTATAAAAGGAGAAAGGCCAATGACATCAAGAGAAAAAATAAGATGTACCTTATCTGCTGATAGTTGAAAACCATCAGCAATGGCTTTAAATAGATAAGATACCCATGCCAGTAGCGGTCATAAGATGTGGTTTGATATTCAAGTTCTTCTCCCGAATGCAAGGATACCAGTATTTGCGCGGGATTTTGTTCATCATTCGTCAGTCGGCTGACGTTTAATGCTTCAACCCATATTTTTTCTGTCCTTTCATTTTCTGCGCTCAACAGCATTAGTGCATCCGTAAAATTATCTAATTTTGTGCTATCGCATCCCGGTATTAGCTGCTGATATGTATCTTCTTTCTTAAATACAACGCAAGACTCTTGAACATGATCTGAAATTCTGTCTGTAGGCAACGCATATGCTAGCACAAGCAAAAAATATCCTGACACAACCAAGATAATAAAAGTTAAGCTGAATTTGAAAATTTCTCTACTCACTTTTTTCATTTTCAATTTCCTTTTTCATCCTATTTACTAACATAAGCCTAAACTCAAATTCCCTGCGTTCTTTTTGCCTCATTGTATCCAACACCATTCCATTAAAGAAAGACTGCAACGCAGCCATAACTACAAAGCCGCATACGATCAGAGTTGGAAAATGTTCAACCAGTCCTGTCTGCTTATAGGGAATCAATACGGCTGGAATGAATGCCGCTGCTGCTGCCACCAATAAAAGCAATGCTATGATGGAGAAGAACTGCATCGGCCTGTAATTTTTGAACAGATTGAATATTGTCACGAGAACCTTTGCGCCATCGCCGAAGGTATTCAATTTTGATTCACTGCCGTCCGGGCGGTTTTGGTATTCGACCACTAGGTTCCTAATATCCATATTCATGGAAATTGCGTGGATGGTCATTTCCGTTTCTATTTCAAATCCGCGTGATAACACAGGAAAGGTCTTTACAAAACGGTAACTGAATGCCCTGTACCCAGTCATTATGTCCTTTACTCCACTCTTAAAAATGCAGTTGATGCATCTTTTCACAAACGCATTCCCAAAATTATGGAAGGGACGCTTGTTTTCCACAAAATATGTGGAGGACAGCCTATCTCCCACCACCATGTCGGCGTTCCCCTCAAGGATTGCAAAGACCATCTCTGTCGAACGTTCTGCCGGATAAGTGTCATCGCCATCAACAAGGATATAACACAGGGCTTCCACCTCCTGGAACATTCTGCGAATCACGTTGCCTTTTCCCTGCTGGTGTTCATACCTGACCACAGCACCGGCATTCCGAGCAATCTCATCTGTCCCGTCTGTAGAATTATTGTCATACACATATATGGACGCTTCTGGCAAGAATTTCTTAAAATCAAGCACCACTTTTTTGATTGTCAGAGCCTCGTTATAACAAGGTATCAAAACTGCGATCTTATCCATAGCCACCAATTATCTCCCTAATATTAGCGTTTCTGAAAAGTCAAATCTTGCCACAATATTTCCTCCTTATCATTTGAACCGCTTGTCCTTTCTCCACTTTGCTGTCACTTAAG
>CAZNXL010000280.1:0-2507 GCA_964577075.1 uncultured Dorea sp.
GGGTCATACACCGGTTCTGAAGATTCAAACAGTCAAGATGCATATCAATATGGTACCGTCACCAAAGACACCCTGAATCGGGATTGCCTGTTCCACATTCGTTGGAACAATATCCGATTCTACGGACTTTTTGTTTGTCTTAAAAATGCTCATTCTGTCCCCTTATCTGTTTTTCGTAATGCTCGTTCTTACCCGTAAAGACAAGGTATTTCGGCATCAGAATTTCACTTCTTATCCATGCCTTGACAATTTTCTCTGCCGGCATTCCGTTGTACTTGACAAATCCGAGTGCCGCAAAGGGGGCCGCACCGAGCATACAAAGCCATGACAGTGTTTCGGTTCCCATAAACGAACGGCAACCGAAATAGATTCCGACTGCCGCGACGCAGGCAATCAGGGCAAAGATAAATTGCCTGACCGATAGCCCGAAAAACATGGTTTCGTTGTAGTCTTTGATTTCTTTGTTGATTTTTATTTCCATAGCCTCCCCTTATCTTGCTTCATCTTCTCTGTTCTTTTCCTTCACCTTGGGTTGAAGCTCATAAGCTCTTTTACCGCTGGCAGGATTCACAAATTCCAAACGGTCTGCAGCATATATTGCGTTCTGATTGAGTTGTCTTTGCCATGCCTGATTCGTAGGCGACCACTTGAAGCCGCAGAGCTTCAACCTGTAAATCTGTTCCTCGGTTGGCTTTTCATCGAACAGCAGTTGCAAGCGGCAAAGCTCGTCGTTTGCAACTGCTTCACCGCCTTCAAACTGCCAACCGACAAAGCCAAGTTCTTTGTCAGTAGATAGTTCCTCGATACGCTTTTTAATTCTACGAATTTCTGCACTATTATTCGTTAATGCATATGGCGGGTAAGGCACGGAAGCCCATGATAAGCTATTAACAAATTCATCGAGCGAATCTGCCTCTTTATCACTCATTTCCGGATATCCCCTACAAGTCCCCATCTTCTTATAGTAGGAATTCACTGACTTCATCTTCTCCTGCATTTTTTCGCATTTTTCCAGTTTCTCTTGCAGTTTTTCAATAACCTGCGGATCTTCTCTACTGATTGCATTTCTGTAACTCATACTTCTGTTTCCTTTCCGGCATATGCCGATATTTTATTGATTTTTACTGAATTAAGATGGTGCCGTTATTTGATTCGTCTTTTATTCTTTCCTCAAAAAGAAAAGCACCGTACTTGATGGTACGATGCTTATTCATCATTATATTTTTTATTCAGTTATTTTTCCCAAGCAACCAATCAACGGCATTCATCTTGATAACCCCCTCATAGTCGGCATTGGCAAATACTTCGTCCAAGGTCAAAAGATACTTGGGATAGTTGTCGCTGATGCGCTGAAACGGTGCTAATTCACGGGCAAGCGTTGACGGATCCAACGTAGACGCAGCAACTTGGAAATAGGTTGGCTTTCCATCGCTGATCGCCACAAAATCCACTTCTCCGTCATCGATCTCGCCTACATAAACGTCATAGCCCCGGCGTTTCAGCTCCAAGAAAACAATATTTTCAAGAATATGTCCCTCATCACTGTCCCTGCCGCGCACCAATACGTTACGGAATCCCATATCCACTGCATAATACTTGCTCTGCGTTGTCAGGAACTGCTTGCCCTTGATGTTGTATCTTGTTGCCTCATACAAAAGCAGTGCATCCGAAAGACCGCCTATATATTTATCTACTGTCTTTTGGTCAGCCCCCTTTCCCGCAGATTTTAACGTATTTGCAATTTTTGCAGCGGATACACGGTTGCCAACATTATGAAACATAAATTTTGACAGATTTTCAAGCGCCGCCACTTCGGACACCTTCAACCGCGTAACTACGTCTTTGAGAATAATAGTATTATAAAGGCTGCGGAGATAATCTCTTGCATCCTTTCCAAAGCTGTCAAAATTCAAAAGATACGGAAATGCACCGTATTCCAAATACAGATTGAATTTCTGACGATCTGTCAGATTGGGATGCCGTTCCTCCAAGCCAAAGGAAAACTCTTTGAAGGACAGCGGCAGCATATTCAATTCCACATATCTGCCCGACAATAGCGTTGCCAGCTCTCCCGACATAAAGTAAGCGTTTGAACCGGTAATATACACATCGCAGTTTGGCTTAATGAATAAGCTGTCAACCGCTTTTTCAAAATTCTCGCAATGTTGAATCTCATCCAAAAAAATATAATTCATGCGATCAGGCAACAGCCGCTCTTTGATATATGCATAGAGTTGACGGTAATCTGTCAGATTCTCGTAATCAATTTCTTCAAAATTGATCGCAATGATCTGATCCTCCCCAACTCCGTTTTCCCGCAGATCTGCTCTGAACAGTTCAAACAAAGTTGACTTGCCGCATCTGCGAACCCCTGACACTACCTTAATGATTTGTTGATCCTTCCAGCGTTTCAGAAAATCCAAATATTCGGGTCTTTGAACGATCATTATACTCAGTCGAGTAGGCAATCTCGACACTCCTTTCAAATATATGAATGTGAAAGGCAT
>CAZNXL010000281.1:0-2493 GCA_964577075.1 uncultured Dorea sp.
ATTTTATTTGTTAAAACATATTCATCATTGATAAGGAAACAGGTTCCCCACTTGTAATCGTAAAAATTCCCGTTGTCATCTTCATATCCAAGCGAAATCAACATTACACTGTCCCTTGGATCGTCCGCGGCCGCCAGCGCACCTGACGCCGGATCTTCCGAATCTGCCTCCGAAGCAGCGGCCTGCAAGGTCAGCGTACATATCATGCACAGCGATGCGGCAAGCGCAAGAAGCCTGCACGCCCATGTTCTCTTTTTCTTTTTACCTCTTATCTTTTTGACTCTCATTATCCTTTATCCTCCTGAATGTTTAATCTCAATGTGTTCCGCATTAGCTTAAGTTTAAATTTTCCGACAAAATATTACAATGTGTGTCATGTTTTGTGGTCAAAGTTTTTCCACATTTTTCCACTAATATTTTTCTGCCGCGCTCCGGTCATATCTCTGATAAAGACTCGCACACTCCTTCCCTTTCGACGCGTAAGCCCTGATATGCGCCGCCAGCCGTTCCATCGTGTTCTCTGTCCGCCACAGCTTGTATTTGACATACCCTGATGATAAGGAACGGAAAGGCAGATTTTGTCTTACGCTGCTTACCTCTGCTGCCGCTATTGCCATAGCTATCACCCCCATAATCTTTTTTCTGATATTCATCCTTCCACCCTTTCCTGAGCTGCAAAAATCATACCAGACTGAATTGCATTTTTATCACATTGCCGACCAACAACCCATTTTTCTGATAAATAGCGCATCTCTACAGAAAAACCAGCCCAGTTAGGCCGGTTTTACTTTCAAAATATCTTTCAGTAGCTTTACCGCCTCATCCGCATTGTAAAAATAGCGCCTGTCCAGCGTCTCAAAATAGTCCCGGAATGCAAATAAAAGCCCTGTCTCCCGGATTTCAATAAACACCTGCTCCCCTTTTATCTCCAGCAGCAGATATCCTTCCTGCCTGCCGCTGTACAGACAGAGCTTTGCATCTGCAACTGGCGCGTCCGGGCGCAGCATCTGGTATTTCCCGATCCTGCATTCACTGATAAGCTTACGGATCAGCAGCATCCGATCCTCGTACTCTAACGGGCGGCAAACTGAATCTGGTAATTCGGATAACTGTCCGGTTCTTGCAAATGTCCGGATTCCTTTTTCCGTAAAGATATACATCGTCTCCGCGCTACTCTGGGTTTGCGCCGAACGGAGGACATACCGGGATACTCTTTCCATGAGCTTTGGCTCCCACAACAATTCAAAATTAAGATACTTTTCAGGAAAACCCGAAGGAATCATCGGGATCAGGCATCCTTCCGGCTGGAAATCCACACCTTTTTCATTAAAGTTCATATTTTCGAAAGTTTTTAGTTGCTTTTCAAATGAATTCATTTTTTTCGCCATTAAAAAGGTTTCTTTTTTTAGTGATTGGAACATCCAATCCATATGTTCAATCGTATTTTTCTCAGAAAGCAGGATCCCGTACTTTTCCTCTAATGAAAATACAATTGCATACTCTGATGTTAAAATCATTGAGGATAATAGATTGAACCTGTTATTGCGGGATGCAATATTGTCATAATAACAATACGGCCGATAATCGCAGCCGCAGCGTATAAACATCGGAAGAATATGTTTAAGACAGTCGAGATTGTAATCCTCTTTCTGTGAAATCATGTTGTTCGTATTGTTCAGGCAAAAAATATGCTCAATGCGTAAATCCCTCTTTCCCGCGCCTATGTATGCCAGCACATCCATAATATAGCGGTCTTCCGGCTGCATCAGCAGGCAGACCCTCCCTCCGGGCTTTTGCCTCTCTACATTAAGAATACTGAAGACCAGATGCTCCAGCTCGCCGGCCGCCATCACCATTCCGTGGAACATGCGAAGCTCATATTCATTAATCACTACCGTTTCCTGCCACGGCTGCGTTTTCTCAAAGTCTAAATGGTTTCTGGAAAAGGAACGCAGAAATTCCTGCACGCTCTTTCTGCGGTGATAAGTATCATAACCTACAATGGTGATCTCATAGGCTTCTCTCAGCCGGTTTTTCTCCGTCGGCTTCAGCCGCATGTATTCCGCAATTTTCTCTACAACCTCGTCAGATGAAGGGGTTCTTTTTCCATTGATGAGCTTGTACATATTGGAACGGTCTATTCCGCAGAATTGCGCAATTGCATATGTTTTTATCTCTTTTTCTTTCATATAAAATTCGAGGACAGAAGAAAATGGGGTCATAATTTTTGCCTTATTCCTGTTATTTAGTACATTTTACCAATACTTTAGTATTTTGTAAATATGCTTTGCAATATTTATATCGCCACTCATTTCTGGTGATTTTATGCCTGTGAATGAAAAAAATCGAAATTTAAAACAGCGGTCTTTTTTAAACCGCTGTTTTTATCAAGATTGCTTTTCTGTTGTCGGTCCGCCTGTTTTTTACCGCACAGCCTGGTATATCTCCCGCACCTGCCGCGTATATCCGCCGCCCTTCTCAAACACGATCAGC
>CAZNXL010000282.1:0-2457 GCA_964577075.1 uncultured Dorea sp.
CGACTTCATGTTGAGGTGGCAAAAAGGGCGGCAGGATTTCCGGAGGAGTTATATGATAAAAAGTACAAAAGGATTGCCATTCAGGATCACTTGACAAGGTTGTTTGAAAGACAGATTAAAAAGTATTCTTTTCAGGCAAAGGGTTCCGGGAAGAGCGGGATCCTTTCGGTCACAAGGTGCGGGCAGGAAGTCTTAGAGAGAAGCGCATGTACTTTGAATCCGGAAACGGGGAATATTATCGTGCGTTTTGAGGCAGGGTTTCCGGCAAATGGAAGGACGATCAATGCAAAAGAGCTGATAAAGATATTCTTTGACTATCTGCCGGAGTGCGTAGAGAAGGCGCTGCTTTATAAAAATGTGGACAAGAATACCGTACAGAAGGTAATGGAGCTTTCCGAGGATCAAGAATATATCAGGCTGCAGTTGGAAAAGAAAGAGCTGGTTGCTTTTGTTGCCAACGGAGCCATTCTTCCAAGAGAGTCGGGAGTATCCCAAAGACCGATGAAGGATGCAGTTGCATTTGCCTCGCCGGAGTCTATGAAGGTGACGATGGAGCTTCCTTATAAGGGCAGGATCTCTGGTATGGGGATTCCGAAGGGGATTACCTTGATCGTGGGCGGAGGATATCACGGGAAATCCACGCTTTTAAAAGCGCTTGAGATGGGAATCTATCCGCACATTGCCGGAGATGGAAGAGAGTATGTGATCACCGATGCCGATGCCGTGAAGATACGTGCGGAGGACGGCAGAAGTATTAAACATACGGATATTTCGATGTTTATTAATGATTTGCCGAATAAAAAGGACACGAAAGCGTTCTATACTGAGGATGCCAGTGGAAGCACTTCTCAGGCTGCGAACGTGATTGAGGCGATGGAAGCGGGAACCAGCGCACTTTTTATTGATGAAGATACCAGTGCAACGAATTTTATGGTCAGAGATGAACTGATGCAGCAGGTGATACACCGCGATATGGAACCGATCACTCCGTTTATAGAGAGAATGAGGGATTTATATGAGCAGTTTGATATCTCAACGGTGCTGGTGGCAGGAAGTTCAGGAGCGTATTTTCAAGTGGCTGATAAGATCATTCAGATGGATCGTTATGTTCCAAAAGATATTACCAGGCAGGCAAAGGAAGCGGCAAGCAGATATCCGGAGCTCACTTATCCGAAGGAAAGGGCGGCCATGCCGGATTTTCAGCGATTTCCGGCAAAGAATCCGGGAGTCTTTCATAAAGGGCGGATCAAGGTCAAGACTCTTGGAAAAGATGGAGTGCAGCTGAATCATGACACGGTCGATATGAGATATGTCGAGCAGCTTGCGGACAGTGAGCAGCTTACATGCCTTGGCTATATCTTAAAACGGATGGAAGAGGATTGCCTGGACGGAAAGCAGACTATGAAACAGCAGATTGAAAAGCTTGTCTGTGAAATGGACAAAAATGGTCTGGCGGCGGTATTTGGAAAAGAGGTAAAGCAGGCGGGGGATCTTCCTGGGGATCTTGCCCTGCCGAGAAAAATCGAGATCTTTTCCTGTATGAACCGTTACCGCGGACTGAGATTATAAGAGTGGACAGAAAAGATGGAATTTCATAAAATCGCTTATATTAAGACAGAGTTCCCGGGTAAATTTGGTATTCCGAGGCAGAGTGGGCTTGCGGATACGAAAGGGACGGTTATCTTTGAAAAAAAATACCGAAGTGCAGATGCGCTCCGCGGGATAGAGGGCTACTCTCACTTGTGGATCCTGTGGGAGTTTTCTGAGACGATCCGGGACACGTGGAGCCCGACAGTTCGCCCTCCGAGACTGGGTGGTAACGAGAGAGTCGGCGTATTTGCAACAAGGTCTCCTTTTCGTCCGAATCCGATCGGTTTGTCCTGTGTGAAACTTGAGTCGGCAGAAATGGATGACAGATATGGTCCGGTGCTGTATGTGACCGGAGTGGATATGGTAGATGGAACGCCAATCTATGATATCAAACCTTATCTTCCTTATGTGGACTCGCATCCGGAGGCGGAAGGGGGATTTGCGGAAGGATTGAAAGGAAGAAAGCTTGAGACGGTGTTTTCGCAGGAATGTGAGGAATATCTGTGTAAGGAGGAGGAAAAGGTTCTGGCCCAGATTCTCTCTCAGGATCCCAGACCGTCCTACCAAAATGATCCTGCACGCATCTATGGAATGGAATATGCCGGGTGGGATGTTAAATTTCGTGTGGAAGGAGATCAGGTGTTTGTCTGTGGGCTCGAGAAAACCCAATAGTGTAAGATCAAATGAAAGATGAAATAATGAGATTAATAATGCAAAAACAATAATGCGCAAAACGTGCAAAAAACTAATACAAAAAAATGATTAAATGATATTTACAAATATTTCTGATGAGAATATAATGAAACATGCAGATGATGTTACTGCAATCTCTATTCAAAACTGAATATGAAAGTCTTTGTGGCAGGG
>CAZNXL010000283.1:0-2419 GCA_964577075.1 uncultured Dorea sp.
CGCAGATTCTCCCAGAGAGGTAAATAATGCACTGTATCCCGACACACGAACCATAAGATCTGAGTATTCCTCCGGATTCTTCTGCGCCTTTCTCAACGTCTCGTTATCTGTAACGTTAAACTGAATCTGTTCTCCATCCTTGTCAAAGAACGCACGCATCATACTTACAATCTTCTTCCTGGATTCTTCTGTCGCGATAGTAGAAGGAGACAATCTCATATTGAAGATATTGCCCTTCTGATCCCAGATCGTCGGGATCTTGCCGACAGAATTGCACGCTGCCGTCGCGCCGTTTCTCTCCGAACCATTTGCCGGGGATACACCGTTGTTCACAGGAGTTCCCGCAGAACGTCCGTCCGGTGTCGCGCCCACACGGCTACCGAAGGAGATATTGCCGGTAACCGGCGTCTGGCTGTATGAGAAGCAGCATGGAACTGGTCCTTTGCCATACTTGGAACTCTTGTAGTTATGCCTGAGACTGGAACCGATATATTCTTCGATGGCAACAACCCATTTGTCTGCGTAATCATCATCATTTCCGAACTTCGGGATCTTATTCTTCATGATCATCTGAATCTCTGCACCTGTCGGAGATGTCGAAGCGTCCTGGAAATTCGTGCTGCAGGCATGCAGCAGCTGGTCCATCGTAAGGATCTTCTTGTCAAATACAAGATATTCTATCGCTGCCAGGGAATCTCCCGCGCTGATTGTTCCGGCAGTCGGGCCGCCGTCAGCAGAATAGAGAGAACCACCTTCGACCAGATCCAGACATCTTCCAATACAATCCTCTACCAATGAAGAGCGGAAAGCGTTCAGATCATAGCGCACATGGACTTCATCATTGATGTGCTCTGTCATGCAGTTCAGATCCATGAAGTATTTCAGCATCTTTTTAAACTCTTCCAATACCTCTTCTGTGGACTGACAGTCCGCGATCTTCTTATCTGTCTTCTTAAATACTGTTCCTGTCGCCGGATCAACGCCATCGTTCAGCGTGATCTCCAAAACCTTCTCTATGCTAAGCCACGGACCTTTTGCCGCGAAATCCCATTTTCCCGGAATAGAAGCTTCGATGCATCCGTCCGGACACCAGTCAACCAGATCCTCCTCTGCAACCCCCATGTTACGCAGAATCTTGATAAATGCTTTATCATTATAGAATGCTGGCATACCGCCTTTGTGTTCAATCGTAGCTTCAAGCGCTTCTAAAAGTACCTCATCCTTTGTTCCGTCAAAATACTTCACGGATACGGAGGGCGTAATGAGCTTCAGCTCCCGGCAGGCCTGGATACATAACATTGATACATCATTCGTTGCATCTTTGCCATCGGTTGTCTGTCCGCAGATCGCCAGATTGATAAACATCTGATAGCCCATGAAGAACTCTGTATCCGGCCATGAACGAAGCTTATTGATCTCATTACACTTGATGAAGAAACACTCAACGATCTCAAGCGCGCGTTCTTTTGTAATAAGTCCCTCGCGGATATCCTTCTCATACAGCGGATAGATATACTGATCGAATCTTCCAAGAGAGATCGCGTGCCCATTTGACTCCAGATGAACCGCCAGCAATATGATAAAGATAGACTGAACCGCCTCCTGGAAGGTTCTTGCAGGGTTCAGCGGTACATAACGGCAGATCCTGGCCAGCTCCAGTAATTCTTCCTTATACTCCGGGATCCCGCACGTTACCGCCTCTTCCTCACATTTGTCCGCAATCCGGGACGCAAAATTGATAACAGCCTGATTGCCAAGAAGCGCAGCATCCAGGAAATGTTTCTTTTTCAGTGAATCCGGCTCCATCATGTTCAGACTGTCAAGCTTCTCCTGGATTCTTCCTATTACATCCCGAAGACCCTTTTCTACCACCAGCTTATAATCCGGGATCTCATTTCCAAGTCCTGCAGCACATACCCATGTCTCATCTGTAACGCCTGCATCCCACGCCGCGATAATCTCATCCGTAAGGTTCTTTCTTACGTAGTCATATACAGTCCTTCCATTCCAATATTCTGCACACTCGCGCACGATCGCTTCGTCCTCAGGTGTGATATAGAACTTGTCGCCAGGTCTGTCTTCCCATCTGAATGGATTGCCATTCAGTTCATCCAGGATCCACTGAGCAGAATACTCTGGATAGATCGGTGAGCTCTTCGCCTGTTTCGCCTGATTGCCAACGATCAGCTCTCCTGGTTTTACCCAGACCGTCATCTTATCCAGCACTTCATAAAAAGACTTTGCCCGCCGTATAATGATTGGAAGACCGTCTGTTGTCTTCATAGATTCCGTGAAAATCCTGCACCTCTCGCCATCCACATAAGGTTTCTGTGATGCCAGTTCTTTCCGCAGCTTCTGTATACGGTAATTCATTGTTTTTACCTCCTTGTATTTCTGTTTGCTCATATGTAACTTGTTA
>CAZNXL010000284.1:0-2418 GCA_964577075.1 uncultured Dorea sp.
TTTGTTGTTATACCCTTCTATATTTCGCTATCCACTACCTATTTGTTTCAAACTTCCTCCTTCCGATAATTTCATACGTGCTACTTCGAAAAAAATACTTTCCAATTATACACCTTTACCAGAGAAAAATATAGTGTTTTTTTCATACTTGGCCTCAAAAGTTGCCTGAATGGACAGTTTTTTAAACTGTTTGATCTCTACGGAGCTTACCATAACGGAAGTATGTACCTGACAGCCTTTTAGTTTCGGCAGCTGATCAAGGGCAAGCTGTGCAGTAGGATCTGTCGCCGCGCTGACAGACAGGGCGATCAATACTTCGTCAGTGTGGAGTCTTGGGTTCTTACTGCCGAGATATTGTGTTTTTAATTTTTGTATTGGTTCAATCGCTTCCGGAGAGATGACATGTTGTTCATGGTCGATTCCGGCAAGCTCTTTTAGTGCATTGAGAAGTAATGCTGCAGAGGCGCCGAGAAGATTCGAGGTCTTGCCGGTGATGATCCTGCCGTCGTGCAATTCCAGTGCGGCAGCGGGACCACCGGTTTTTTCGGCCTCTTTTAATGCAGCGTCTACTACGGGACGATCGTGGACGGTGATTCCGGCCTGATTCATAAGCATCTCCATCTTATATACTTCCTCATCTGAGCAGGAGCCGTTAAGACGCCTTCTGAGGGACTCATAATATCTCCGGATAATCTCCTGTCGGGATGCTTCGATACACACTTCATTGTCACAGATACAGTTTCCCGCCATATTGACTCCCATATCTGTCGGTGATCTGTACGGGGATTCTCCCGCAATGCGTTTGAACATAGCGTTTAGTACAGGATAGATCTCAATATCGCGGTTGTAGTTGACAGTTGTCTCTCCGTAAGCTTCAAGATGGAACGGATCGATCATGTTAATGTCATTCAGATCAGCAGTAGCAGCCTCGTAAGCCAGATTGACCGGATGCTTTAATGGGATATTCCAGATCGGAAATGTCTCGTACTTTGCATATCCTGCGCATATGCCGCGCTTATGCTCATGATAGAGCTGAGAGAGGCATACAGCCATTTTCCCGCTTCCCGGCCCCGGCGCGGTAACGACGATTAACGGACGGGAAGTCTCGATGTAATCATTTTTCCCATATCCATCTTCGCTTACAATGTACGGGACATTGGAAGGATATCCGGAGATTGGATAGTGACGGTATACTTTGATACCGTCCTTCTCCAGACGGTTTTGGAAGAGTATGGCGCTCTCCTGTCCGATAAATTTTGTAATTACAACACTTCCGACATACAGACCATGTTCTTTGAAAATGGACATAAGCCTGAGCACATCCACGTCATAGGTAATTCCCAGGTCGCCGCGAATCTTATTCTTCTGTATGTCCTCAGCGCTGATAACGATAATGATCTCAGCCTGATCTGATAACTGCATCAGCATACGCATCTTAGTATCCGGCTGAAATCCCGGGAGCACACGGGATGCATGGTAGTCATCAAAAAGCTTTCCTCCGAATTCCAGATAAAGCTTGTTGTCAAATTGGTTGATGCGCTCCATAATGTGGGACGATTGCATCTTTAAGTATTTTTCATTGTCAAAACCAGTTTTCATGTTACAATTCTTCTCCAATATATAAAAAATTTTCCTTGTATGAATCACTACATTACCCAGTATACTACATGAAACAGGAAGTTTACAATCTTTTCATAATGTTTTTGTTGATTTCGCAGGGTGTTGTCTTTATAATAATAAGAAGTGGTAGAGGAGGAAAAGATGGACAACCAGAATAATCAGAACAATCAAAAACCAAACAATAATAAGGCCCCTCAGGGTTTTTCTTTTGTAATATTAGTAACACTTATCACGACGATCATGGTACTTGCGCTGTATCAGTTCAAGGGCGCTACAGATTCAGAAGAGATTACCTATGATAAATTTCTTTCCATGGTGGATAACGGAGAGGTAGAAAAGGTCGAGATCGGGAGCGATAAGATCATAATTACTGCGAAGAAGAAGGACGGAGAAAGGACTGCAAGAGAATACTACACAGGTATTGTAGAAGATGAGAACCTGTCTCACCGCCTTTATAAAGCAAATGTAGAATATAAACATACAATACCGGATACAACGTCGGCGGTGGTTCTGAATCTTTTGCTGACGATCCTTCCGATCGTGCTGATCGTTGGAATGTTTGTATATATGACGCGAAAGATGGCAAAAGGCGGCGGCATGATGGGCATAGGAAAGAGCAATGCCAAAATGTACGTGGAAAAGCAGACAGGAGTGTCCTTTAAAGACGTTGCCGGTCAGGAAGAGGCAAAAGAGTCACTGCAGGAAGTGGTGGATTTTCTTCACAATCCGGGTAAATATACCAGTGTGGGCGCCAAACTCCCAAAAGGAGCGCTTCTTGTAGGTCCTCCGGGAACGGGT
>CAZNXL010000285.1:0-2376 GCA_964577075.1 uncultured Dorea sp.
GATCAGCACCTTCACATCGGAGGAGATCGTCTTTGTTATTTCCACAAGCTGCTGGTAAGCAACCGTCAGACTCTTCACTTCCTTTGTCACGTCAATGTTGATTCCAAAGCTTTCCATCAATCCGGCGGCCTTCTGGTTCATCAGCTTCCGGTTGATCACCGCACCTCCGGTCAGCTTCTGTCCCAAAAAGATATTCTCAGCGACAGAGAGATCCGGTACCAGGTTAAATTCCTGATAAACCACTCCGATACCAAGTTTCTTCGAAAGGGCGGGCGTCATGGAACGGTATTCCATATCATTATAGAGAATGCTCCCTCCGTTTGGCTTGATAGCGCCGGAAACCACCTTGATCAGAGTGGACTTCCCTGCTCCGTTCTCTCCCATCAGAGCATGCACTTCACCAGGATACACCTCTAGGTTCATGCGATCCAAAGCCAGTACACCCGGATATGATTTCGTAATATTTTTTAATGCCAGTATGGGTTTCATACAGATTTCCTTTCCGGGAAAATCCCTGAAAACAGGTTAAATAATTTCGGGGGACCGTATTATCAGTCCCCCGAAGTACATTTCTCTGCGGATTATTTGTACTCTGCTACATTGTCTACTGTTACAGCCTTAAGGTCAAACAGGCTGTCCTTCGGATAGGATGTTTTATCCAAAACCGCGCAGGCTGTGTCAACCAGTGCTTTACCCGTCGCAGTAGGATTCTGACTTACGGATACCTGATAGATGGTCTCCTCGCTGATCAGATCAAGCGCTTCGTCCGTCGCGTCGATTCCGGCGATCAGATACTGGTCGCGGTCTGTCATCCCTGCTGCCTTAAACGCCTGATATGCACCCAGAGCAGCGCCGTCGGAAACGCCGCATACTACCTTTAGATCGGGATTTGCCTGCAGGAAGTTCTCCGTATTGGACATTCCCTCTTCCTGATCGGCCGCTGTGGCATCGGCAACAAATGTTACGTTCGGAGCAAACTCCTGAACACCTGCCATAATACCTTCTTTACGTGCGATAACGGACTCCATCAGGTCATAGTTCAAAGTTGCCACCTGAACCTCTTCCTCTGTTCCGTACATTTCAGCAATTCTCTGACCTACGGCGCAGCCCTGTGTATAGCCCAGCACATACTCCTCACAGCCGATGTATGCGTCATAGCCCTCTACCGTGGAGGTCAGGCAAACGATCGCGATTCCATCTTCCTTCGCCTTTGCAATAACCGGAGCCGCAGCTTCAGAATCCACCGCACATACGATGATCGCATCACAGCCGGCGGAAATAAAGTTTTCCAAAGCCTCGATCTGTTTTGCGGAATCACTGTCGCAGGAGCTTGACATCAATGTACAGCCGGTCGCCGCACATTCTTCCTCTGCTGCTTCCACAAGCTGGATGAAAAACTGACCTGTCAGATTCAGTACGGAAATACCGATGGTATAGCCTTCATCTTCTGAGGGTAGCGCCAGCTCTGTCTCTTCAGCCCCTTCTTCATCCGAAGCTGCGTCAGCTTTGGTTTCCTCGGCTTCAGCTTCAGCAAACACAGGAACCGCTGCAAAAGCAGAACATGTCATGGTCAGCGCAAGGATCATACTCAGTAACTTTTTCTTCATTTTGTTTCCTCCTTTTAAAAAAAAATATTTTTCCTATTTTGGGAACATTCCCATTTTTAAGTAAAAAAGAATCGCTCTATAAAAAAGAGAGGGGAGCGAGCTCATCTGTACTTTGCGGGAACGTTCTCATTTTGTAATTTCATATTACCTTTTCAGTTTTGGATTGTCAAGAAGCTTTTACTTTTTCGTCTATAGTTACAGTTTTCGAAAGCAATTTATGTACATTCTACACAGAAAAACAGAGATGGCAAGACAACCTACAGGAGTCCCTGTGCCCCTTGGAAAAATCGGGGAGCATCGCCCGGATCCAGGATCATCTGGAGGAACTCAATGATATCGAGCAGCGACAGAAAAATTGTAAGATTCTTATTCCGTATAACCCAAATGCTTTGATCCCCAAAGGCGAATCTCACTTTTTCAACGTTGGTTACTTCAACAGATTTATTATGAACTTTGCCCCGATCTTATATGCAGCCATATTTCCAAAATACAAGCGTTCCGGCCTCGCATGTATTTTCATAGGCTGACAGAAAGTTCTCTATTACCTGTGTTATATCTGTAGTATTCCCTTCTGCAAGCCTATCGTATATATGCATCAGCTCTTCCTTATTTTTCTGCCGATTCGGAGTCTATCTCAAAATATCCACATAGACCCGTTTCTCGTCGTAGTACTAGGAAAACGGGTCTCTTCTCACGCATAAATAACAATTTTTTTATTGACATTTTTTATAAAGAATAGTAAAGTAGAACAAAACAAAATTCCCGTGAG
>CAZNXL010000286.1:0-2373 GCA_964577075.1 uncultured Dorea sp.
GAGTGTGACGACGGAAGCATTTCCTTTGTGCGGGCAACGATTGACGGCATCATCAGAGGCCTGTTAAGAGATGGCTATTCTGTTCCCAGGGGCTTTAAGATCGCAGATATCGATCCGCGCAGGGAAGAACTTAAAAATTGCTTCACGATTTCAGACAAGGCAAGATGTATTGCGGGAAGTGTGCTTGAACGATGCGTCGCGTTTTATATGGAGAATGAAAATGAATAAATATATTATATATCTGGCGGCCGGGAACAGCCGTCGGTTTGGTTCTAATAAATTATTGTACAGATATTGCGGGAAGCCCTTGTACAGACACAGTCTGGATATGCTGCTCGGAATGGCAGAGGAAGACAGGACGCTCTCTTTGATCGTTGTCACTCAGTACGAGCAGATTGAGCAGGAATTAAAAAAAGAAGAGATTCCCGTTATCCTGAATGAAAATAGCAAGAACGGGATCTCTTATAGCATCCGGGCCGGTATCCGGGCAATCGAGCCGGTTTCGGAAGAGGATTATGTTATATTTGTAGTGGCGGATCAGCCTTATCTTACAAAAAAAACCGTGCAGGATCTGTTAAGATATGCAGATGGAGAGACAGAAACCGCGTCTGCAGGATTTAAAAACTGTCCGGGGAATCCGGTGATGTTTTCTATGAGATTCAGGGATGAGCTTATGTCTCTTGAGGGTGATCAGGGAGGCCGGACAGTGGCGGAAAGACATCAGTGCCGGTACGTTCCCGTTTCAAGTGAAAAAGAGCTGCTGGACGTAGATACAAAAGATGACTTATCCTGATCTTGAGGAGAGCGGATGGAAGAATCAATTTTCAGGCATAATTCTCTGTATTTCATCATAACCTGTGGTAGATAAGGAGGGATGAGATGGAGAAGCGTGTCTGGAAGAATGCTAAGTTCATGTGGATGTTAAAGGCGCTTTTAGCTTCTTACGTTATTACCGGGATTTTCCTCATAATATTAGCGCTGCTTCTATACCGGTTTGAACTGAATGAAAGAATCATCTCGGCGGCAATTGTGGCAATCTATGTTTTGGCCACGTTTATCGGAGGCTTTATCATAGGAAAGCTTGTGAGAGTGCGGAGATTTTTGTGGGGAATGAGTCTGGGAGTCATTTATTTTGCGCTGCTGCTTCTGATCACGCTGGGAGTCTACAGAGATCTTAACGGGGACGGCGTCAATCTGCTTACCGCATTTATTTTATGCGCCGGAGGAGGAATGGCAGGAGGAATGATTTCCTGAGAAAAGGGATTGCGAAAACAATAGCAGGATGTTATAATACTCACGGACGAATCGCAAAAGCGATGAGGAGATAGGAGGACGTTATCATGAAACATGTAAAGACTTTGAATACACAGACACTGAACAACACGGTGAAAAAGGGAGGATGCGGCGAGTGCCAGACATCATGCCAGTCTGCGTGCAAGACTTCCTGTACAGTGGGAAATCAGACATGTGAACAGAAGAAATAATCGTGAAAGAGAAAACAGATACTCAAGACAGCGGTCTTTAGCGGGTCGCTGTTTCTTCTTGTATTGAAAGGGGTAACACAAGTGATACATCAGTATAAAAATAACGGATATAATATTGTCCTCGATGTATACAGTGGAGCAGTCCATGTTGTGGACGAATTATGTTATGATGTGATCGCATGCCTGAATGAACAAAATGAGGCGCATACGGCGGATACATTGAAGGAGTCCTCAGCATTTGAGCTGCTGAGAGAGAAGCTGGGGGACAGATACACAGAAAGCGATCTTAAGGATGCGCTTGAGGACGTGACAGAACTCACAAAAGAGGGACGCCTTTTTGCGCAGGATTGTTATGAGTGTATTCTGGATGACGTAAAAAAGAGAAAGACAGTAGTGAAGGCATTGTGTCTGCATATCGCACATGATTGTAATCTCGCCTGTAAGTACTGCTTCGCGGAAGAGGGAGAGTATCATGGCAGACGCGCGCTTATGAGTTATGAGGTAGGGAAAAAGGCGCTTGATCTCCTGATCAATAGTTCCGGAAGCCGCAGAAATCTGGAAGTGGATTTTTTCGGAGGGGAGCCTCTGATGAACTGGGACGTCGTGAAAAAGCTCGTGGCTTACGGAAGGGAGCAGGAGAAGATCCGCGATAAGCATTTTCGGTTCACCGTTACGACAAACGGAGTCCTTCTGAATGATGAGATACAGGATTTTATAAACCGCGAGATGGACAATGTAGTCCTGAGCCTTGACGGAAGACGTGAAGTGAACGACCGTATGCGTCCTTTCAGGAACGGAAGCGGAAGCTATGACCTGATCGTGCCGAAGTTTCAGAAGCTGGCGGAGAGCCGTGGTCAGGAAAAGTATTACGTGCGGGGTACATTTACAA
>CAZNXL010000287.1:0-2365 GCA_964577075.1 uncultured Dorea sp.
TTGTTTATAAGCTTCAATGCTTTATAACCTCGCTTAAGCTTACCCCGGTGCATCCGCCGACGCCATTCCGCTTTCAATCAGGATACAGTCGATCAATTGAAAATCCCCATAGACTTCCGGTCTATACCGATCAGATTTGAATTCAAACTTTCCGCATGCCTGGATCGCATTTTCAATCAAAGTAACCGACCCTGGATCCACCTCACCCCTTTCTTCAGATATCAAAATAGATTTGTATGGTGTCTCATTCGGCTTAACACTTCCGGATAACGGATGTGTCAGCAGCAAATGCCCTTCATGTATTCTGTCTCTTACCTCTTTTAATATGTCCTCATAGGAGACTTCTTTATATATCATATTGTGCGCATCTCCATATTTGTTTTGAACCAACGGATTGTTTGTCACGATAATATATTTCCCCCTTCTCATACTATGTGACCTTCCTTTCCTGACTTTTATCATCATAATAAAAGGACGCTTAAAAACACTTTTGTGTTTCAAACCGTCCTTCCTGTCTTTTGCCCTGATAATTGGTTCTTAAAAACGCTTACCATACAGCACAAGATTCAGAATGTAGTACGTTTTCCGGTCCTTTTGCCTGAAAGTTTCGCGTTCATATGCCACCAACATAATCTCGTTTGCCTCTTCGGCGCCTGCCTTATCGCAGAACTCTCTCGAAAAACATCAACCTACTATTTTGTTATGCATATAGACAATTTCAATCATACTCATTGCCTATTTCTATAATACCCCATTGTTAATTATTTTGCAATGAATTATTTTTTCAAATCATTTATTTAGTTATATTTGCATAATTTCTTTTCGATTTTTTGTATGAAATTACCTTTTAGTTTTCCTTAAAATTCTCAAAATAATCATCATACAGCAACAAAGAACAGCGTAGTTTCAAAAAACCTACGCTGTTCTTTTATTTTTGGCACTTTACTGTTTTTATAAAACTCTACACATTAATTTCTGCTTTTACACCGAGCTCGTCTTTATTTTTCTCCAGCAGCGGTCGGATAACCTTATCCAGATACGCATCTACCTGTACGGCAGCGCGGCCCGCATATTTTGATGGATCCATAGCCTTTTTAAGCTCATCCAAAGACAAACCAAATGCCGGATCGGCGGCAATTAATTCAAGAAGATTGTTATCAAGTCCTTTCTCCTTTACATTACGCCCTGCTTCCATAGAAAGCTCTCTTATTCTCTCATGAAGCTCCTGTCTGTCTCCTCCCGCTTTCACGGCATCCATCATAATATTTTCAGTGGCCATAAATGGAAGTTCACTCATAAGGCGCTTCTCGATAACCTTCGGATATACGACCAACCCGTCTACTACATTCAGGCAAAGATCCAAAATCCCATCGATGGCAAGAAATCCCTCCGGAACGCTCAAACGCTTATTTGCAGAATCATCCAGTGTTCTCTCAAACCACTGCGTTGCCGATGTAATGGCCGGATTAAGCGCGTCGATCATCACATATCTGGAGAGAGATGCGATCCTTTCACTTCGCATCGGATTTCTCTTATACGCCATTGCAGAGGAACCGATCTGGGATTTTTCAAAGGGCTCTTCAACTTCTTTTAAGTGCTGAAGAAGACGGATATCGTTAGACATCTTATGCGCACTTGCTGCGATTCCCGCAAGAACATTCAAAACCCTGGTGTCTACTTTGCGTGAATAAGTCTGCCCCGATACCGGGTAGCAAGCCTCAAATCCCATCTTTTCTGCGATCATTGGATCAATCTTATCAATCGTCTCCTGATCCCCGTCAAATAACTCCAGAAAACTTGCCTGTGTGCCGGTTGTTCCCTTAGATCCAAGAAGCTTTAAGCTTCCCAGCACATACTCAAGATCGTAAAGATCCATCTCGAATTCCTGAAGCCAGAGTGTTGCTCTCTTGCCCACAGTTGTCGGCTGAGCCGGCTGAAAATGTGTAAATGCAAGAGTCGGAAGATTCTTATTCTCATCTGCGAACTTTGCAAGTTCAGCAAGAACATTGATTAATTTTTTTCTGACAAGCTTCAATGCCTCCGCCATCAGGATAACGTCAGTATTATCTCCCACATAGCAGGATGTCGCGCCCAGATGAATGATCCCCTTTGCCTTCGGGCACTGCTGTCCATAAGCATATACATGTGACATAACATCATGCCGCACCTGTTTTTCTCTTTCCTTTGCCACGTCATAATTGATATCGTCTGCATGTGCTTTCAGTTCTTCAATCTGTTCATCTGTAATATTAAGCCCCAATTCCTTTTCTGTCTCCGCAAGCGCGATCCAAAGTCTTCTCCATGTGCGGAACTTCTTATCCGGTGAAAAAATATACTGCATCTCCTTGCTTGCATAACGCTCGGA
>CAZNXL010000288.1:0-2357 GCA_964577075.1 uncultured Dorea sp.
TAGGGATGTGCCCTTGTAAGAACACATCCCTAATTAAAACTGTCTTGTCCCCTTTTACATTTATAACCTCTTCTCAATCAAAAATCTTAGTAATATCCTGATACCGGTTTACCACTCGGTAAATTTCCACACATGCTTTTCCCACTTTATAAATAATAACATACTCTTTCCATACTGCATACTTGTAGTCTGTCTGAAAATTAACTCTTTTAGACAGATCCGTACCTATCCCCCGAAACATCTGTATATTTTCAAATTTACCATATATTTCATTAATCGTCCTTGCAGCGTATTCTTCGTTATCCTCTGCAATATAATCACGTATCCCTTTTAAATCAACAGCCACTAATGGGTTAATCCGTAATCCCAGCATAATTTATTCTCCCACAAGCTTTTTTAATTCATCTAAACTCAGCCAACCGTCTCCATCTTTTACAGCTTCTTCGGCTTCCTGCAACTTCATCAGCAACTTCTTTTCTTCGCGATCGCGTTCATAATCCTCTATATCCAGCACCACAAAACGTCCTCTTCCATTTTTTGTAAGAAAAACAGGTTCCCCTATTCGACAGTTCTTCAAAACTTCATTATAATTCCTTAAATCAGATACTGGTAAAATATTAGCCATATGCACCAATCTCCTTTCTCCACTTCTTGTTCTATGTTTATTATATGCAGAAAAGCTGTAAAATTCAACTTAAAATTTTACAGCTTTTCTAATATAAAAAACGGCTGCCACTCTCCGCAACAACCGTTCTTCAGCCTATATTCTATAATACCTTCGACAAAAACTCCTTCAGTCTCTCATCCTTCGGATTTTCGAAAAATTCCCCCGGAGCCGCTTCTTCTTTGATCTGTCCTTCATCCATGAACACCACTCTGTTCGCCACCTCTCTGGCAAACCCCATCTCATGTGTCACGATCACCATCGTCATGCCTTCGTTGGCAAGTTCCCGTATAAGTTCCAGAACCTCGCCTACCATCTCCGGATCAAGGGCTGACGTCGGCTCATCAAATAACATCACATCCGGATCCATCGCAAGGGAGCGGATGATCGCAATACGCTGCTTCTGCCCTCCGGAAAGTGTGGACGGATACACATCCGCCTTATCCTCAAGTCCGATCCTCTGAAGAAGCGACATCGCTTTTTCTCTCGCTTCTTTTTTAATCTGCTCCTTCGTCAGTCCTGCCGGAATCTCTTCTTTCTTATCAGAATTCAGGAACAGATTCTTACGCCTGCTCTTCTTTAAATCCTGGCACCTTAAATATACCGGAGCCATCATAATATTCTGCAGCACTGTCTTATTATTAAACAGGTTAAAATGTTGAAATACCATTCCCATATGACGGCGATGTACATTAATGTCAACACTCATATCCGCAATATCGACACCCTTAAATACAATGCTCCCCCCGCTCGGATCTTCCATACAGTTGAGGCATCGCAGGAATGTACTTTTCCCGGAACCGGACGGCCCGATGATCGCTACAATATCTCCTTTATTGATGGTCATATTGATTCCTTTAAGAACCTGTGTATCGCCAAAGTCTTTTCTCAGATTAATTACGTCTATCACTCTTATTCAGGCTCCTTTCCATCAATTTTATAAACAGGGAAATAACTAATACAAGTACGATATAGATAAGCGCCATTACCAGATACGGAACCATGAACTCATAACTGTTGCTCCCGATATAGTTAAATGCAACATAGAGGTCTGCCGCTCCGACAAAACTTACAACGGACGTCTCCTTGATCAAGGAGATAAATTCATTTCCCAGAGTCGGAAGGATATTCTTCACAGCCTGTGGAATGACGATCATACGCATACTTGCCCAAAAACTTAAGCCTACCGCACGGCCCGCCTCCATCTGTCCGGGATCGACCGACTGGATCCCGCTTCGCATAATTTCTGATATGTAGGCTCCGCTATTGAGACCGAACACTAACATGGCAACCTGAACTCCGGTAATCTTCCATCCGATAAGCGGCAGTAAGACATAATAAAATACCAGTAATTGAACTACCATGGGCGTCCCGCGAAACAGGGCCACGTAAAACCCACAGACCGTATTAAGAACTCTCGGCAGAACCTTATATTTAGGAAGCACTCTTACAGTCGCTATAATGGTTCCGATCAAAATACCAATGATCAGACCTGTCACCGCAATAAGAAGCGTATTCTTAAGACCTTCCGTAACCTTAACGTAGCCGTTCTGTTCCCAGAATATCTCTATAAATTTATTTACCTTTTGCTCAAAATTACCCATATTCTCTCTATCTGCCTGTCAAATCTACTGCATCTCGTTAATTGCTTCTGTAATAGCTGCTGCCGGCGCCGCGTCAATGATCACGTAAT
>CAZNXL010000289.1:0-2331 GCA_964577075.1 uncultured Dorea sp.
GACCCGTAAAATATGGTTTTAATGGCGCCATACCGGAATTGATAAGAAGCAGACTCTTATCATTATGCGGCACCAGTGAAAAACTCTTCATTGCCAGATGCTCTTTGCTCTCAAAAAACTCAAGAAACATCTTTCTTAATTCATTTACTCCGTATTTTTGCATATTATTCTCCTCAATCTGATTTGCCTTATAAATTCATCATTTTTTTATTATAATTACGCTCGTTTGATTTGTCAACGAAGAGTATTTTGAATCCGCTGCCCTATCCAAATTCCCCCCCCGGATCTCCTTTGCCAGTTTTTTTTCTGTCTCTGTAAGTTCCGCTTTTTCAAGCAGATCCGGGCGGTTCTTCGCCGTACGGATAATGGACTGTTCCCTTCTCCATTTTTCGATATTCGCATGATGTCCGGACATAAGGATTGGCGGCACCTGTTTTTCATGCCATACTTCCGGTCTTGAATACTGTGGATATTCCAAAAGATTATCCTGAAAGCTTTCAAATTCCGCAGACACATCATTGTGAAGCACCCCGGGTACCAGCCTCGAGATCGCATCCACCATGATCATCGCCGGAAGCTCCCCGCCGGTTAGCACATAATCACCGATAGATACATAATCTGTCACGATCTCCTCTAACACGCGCTCATCAACGCCCTCATAGCGCCCGCACAGGAATACTAATTCCTCTTCCCGCGCAAATTCCTCTGCCATGGACTGATTAAAAGTTTTCCCCTGAGGCGACAGATAGACAACTCTTAGACGCTTTTTGCCATGATTGCTACAGTTGTCATCTGCATTTGATCTTCCCGCTATCTTTTCTTCTACAGCTTTATAGCACTGATACACAGGTTCTGCCTGCATCAGCATCCCGGCCCCTCCGCCATAAGGATAATCGTCCACACTATTATGCTTGTTAAATGCATAATCCCTGATATTTACTGCCTCAATGGATAACAGCCCTTTATTAACGGCTCTCCCGATAATACTTGTATTTAATCCATCCATCACCATTTCCGGGAACAACGTCATAATATAAAAATCCATAACTCCACCTGTTTCAAAACAATATACTTTCACCAGACATACACTGCCAGCATATGTCTGCCATATTTTCAGATCAACCCGTCCATCAGATGTATTTTCATCCTACGCGTCTTAACGTCTACATCCATAACGCATTCTTTAATCGCCGGCACAAGCACCTCTCCGTGCTCTCTGCTGTCAATGATATAAACATCATTCGCGCCTGTCTCCATAACGTCCTTTAATGTGCCGAATACCGCCCCGTCCTCTGTTATAACATCTATGCCGAGCATATCTGCAATAAAATACTCATCCTCTTCTAACGGTACGGCATCCTCTCTTTCCACAAGCAGCGGACAACTTTTATATCTTTCTATATCATTTATATGATCAATACCTTTAAACTTCAGAATAACAAACTGCTTAAAAAATTTGACATTCTGGATCTCCAAAGTTAACGTCTCTTTTCCTGTATCAAGGAACACTTTTTTTAATTTTTTAAAACGTGCCGGATCATCTGTAGTCGGAAATACTTTCACTTCTCCCCGGATACCGTGCGTAGAGGTGACGACCCCGACCTTAAGCATCTCTTCCATATTAATCAATTACTCCTTGTCTTACTGCTTCAAGTATCCTCTTGTAAATGATAAAATAGAGACAGGCCAAATATTCTAACCTGTCTCACATTGAAGTCAATTCACTTCATAATTAATCCATAATATCCACAACAACTTTCTTGTCTTCCTTCGCTGCGGCTGCTTTCACAACGGAACGGATTGCCTTTGCAATACGTCCCTGCTTTCCGATGACCTTTCCCATGTCGGAATCGGCCACGCGTACTTCCAGAACAGTTGTCTTCTTCTCTTCGCGCTCCGTCACGACCACCTCGTCCGGGCAATCAACCAAAGCCTTTACGATTACTTCTACTAACTCTTTCATATTGTATACCTCCGGGGCATATGATCTTATTTTTCAATGCCGGCTGCTTTAAAAATCTTGCTTACTGTCTCTGTTGGCTGTGCTCCTGTGTTGAGCCATTTTTTAGCTGCTTCCTCGTCAACAGAGATTGCACTTGGCTCACAGTTCGGGTCGTAGGTTCCGATCTCATCGATGAATTTCCCATCTCTTGGGGATCTGGAATCCGCTACGACGATTCTATAGAAGGGAGCCTTCTTCTGTCCCATTCTTCTTAATCTGATTTTTACTGCCATTTTTTCTACCTCCATAAATTTTCAAAATGTATGATTATATATTGTATAACGTACCCTGATCAGTACGGTATAACCACTTGTGAAATGATTCAGAAC
>CAZNXL010000290.1:0-1370 GCA_964577075.1 uncultured Dorea sp.
CTCATTTTCAAAACTGTCATCATTCAGAAATTGTAAATATGGATACAAGCTCACATACATAGACCATAAGAAAGGAGTCGGAAATTGTTTTAGCTCCTATGGGCTTGAAGTTCACTCCATCATGGAGCGATATGCAAAAGGCGAGCTTAGCCTTTGGAATTTGGCTGGAATTTATGAATGGGAATTTGACGCGGCTGTGCCCGAAAAATTCCCTTCCACCAAATACTGCAAGGATATGCGGAAGCTTTATTATGATCAAGGGCTTGAGTACCTTAAAGCTTTTGCAGGATATGATGACTTAAAAATATTGGAAGTTGAATCAAATTTCGATTACGACATAGACGACTGGACATTCACTGGCGTAATCGACTTAGTCCTTGAAGATAAAGACGGAAAGCTTATCATACAAGACTATAAATCCAAGAGCTCATTTAAGAACAAACACGAACAGGCGGAATATGCAAGGCAGCTGTATCTGTACTCTTTATTTGTAAAGAAAAAATATGGCAGATACCCAGATCTTCTTCGCTTTATGATGTTCAGAAAAAACACGCCTATCGATATACCGTTTAAAGAATCCGATTTAGGCGAAGCGTTGAGTTGGGCGAGAGAAACTGTGAAAGAAATCCGTGCGTGTTGGGATTTTACCCCGACATGCACCGAGTTCTTCAGCAAAAATTTGTGCAACCATCGCGAATACTGCGAAAGCAAAATATAACATTGGAGGTGTAGGCTTATTCTTGTTGATAAAGAACAAATTCTAAAAGCAAAAGCAAAGCTTGGCGATAAAAATGCAGACCTGGTTGCTGAACTGCTCCATGTTGAAAAATGGGATGCGAAAAATAAAAAAGGCTGTTGTCCATGGCATTTAGAAGATACCCCAAGTTTTATTTATAATCCGAAAACGTACAAGTTTAGATGTTTCGGATGCGGTCGTAATACTGACATAATCGATGCTTACATGGCTACTGATCTCACGTACCTAGAAGCAATACAGAGGCTATTCGACGAAGCAAAGATGCCCCTATCTCTTGGAGAAAAGGGAGTAAAAACAAAATATCAGTACAGATATCCAAGGGAAGAACCGCTAAATGGTAAAGAACATGTTTACGCATATTTGGCTCAGCGACATATTTCAAAAGAAACTGTTGACGCGGTAGACGTAAGAGAAGATGTGCATGGGAATATCGTATTTAACTACTACGACACGAATGATGTTTTGTGTCTCGTCAAGTACCGCCCTTCTCACAAAATAGACAAAGCTCATGGTGACATAAAGGCTTGGTGCCAAAAGGACGCCGATGTTACTCCCCTTTTGTTCAATATGAACAGAGTAAACACAACAGCTCCTCTCATCGTTTGTGAAGGTG
>CAZNXL010000290.1:1380-2326 GCA_964577075.1 uncultured Dorea sp.
TGATTGTATGGCTGCAATTGAAGCAGGTTTCACAAATGCGGTATCCGTCCCACTTGGCGCAAATAACTACGGCTGGATTGAGGAGAACTTCGACTGGCTCGAACAATTTGATAGCATTATCATATGCTCAGACAACGACGAAGCAGGTATTAAAATGCAAAAGGAATGTGTTTTCCGCCTCGGTTCTTGGAGAACGAAGTTCATAGATATTCCACCACTCCATTACGACAAAGAACGCAATAAAAAAATTCCAAGGAAAGACCTTAACCACGTCTGATATTATGAAGGTAAAGATGCGGTTCTCGAACTCATACATAATGCAAAAGACTCCCCCGTTCCAAGTGTACAAGACATCTCAGATATCGAAGAAACGGATTTGGACGAGGTAGATGGTATCACAACCGGTATTGGGGAACTAGATTCGGAACTAATGCGCTTGTTTTACGGAACGCTCACCATCCTATCTGGTCAGCCAGGAGCAGGCAAAACGAGTTTTATTAGCCAGTTGGTTTGTCACGCCCTCGATGAAGAGCAGAACGTATGGATTTACTCAAGAGAGATGCCTGGGTGGATGACGAAATCATGGCTCAATTATATTCTCGCCGGCACTCACAACATCAAGGAATATAAAGATAGAAACTCCTCTACGTATTACAAAGTTTCACCAGAAGCGAAGGAGCAAATCAACCAATATTATCGCGGGAAATGGACAGTCTATCGTGATGACGCAAGCAATAAACTTTCTGACGTCGTCCAATCTATGCGTGACTGTGTTAGGAAATACGGTTCAAAACTGCTTATCATCGACAATCTAATGACGCTTGATTTGGATTCGAATGAGAACAATGAAATGCTAAAACAAACGGAAGCAATCAATGAATTGATCTATTTTGCAATGAAGTATGGGGTTGCAGTAATATTGGTTGCTCACCCAAGAAAATTGCAA
>CAZNXL010000291.1:0-2325 GCA_964577075.1 uncultured Dorea sp.
TAGAATCATCCGGCAAATCATTAAGTTTCCCGGATAGAATGATCCTGACCGTCTTAATCTCATTCTGTCTTGCAATTACATAGGCAATGACCGGGCCTATCGTAAACGCACGATATTTCTGCGGGCTGATCGTCTGAATAATGCGGTTGTCGCACCATCTCTCAAAAGCCGACGGTGATGTCTTAAGAGCCTGCGCTCCTTCTGCATAAGCGGTTCCCATAAGATACTCACTGATCGCATCCGCCCCGCTTAATGCCGCCTTCATAAGCTGATCGACATTCACGCTCTCGCACTCAGCCATTGCCCGTTTCATAAATTCCATTGATTTTGCGGTTTTCTGTGATCTCACAGCGATCTTAATATCCGCCACCGCAACGGTAGATTCCGCATAATCCCGGATGATCCCGGCATCCGATGCTTTCCCCGCCTGATAGATAGCCTTAAGCGCTGCCTGATCAATGATCACATCACATAACTGACCGTCTCTTGTATGAAGAAGTGTCTCATACGCTTCTTTCGCCGCCTCCTGCATATGATCCGGAAGCTTCCCGAAATCTCGCTCTGTTACGATCTCGAGCATGACTTTTCCCGGGATGGACACATCTTCATAAAAGATATGCCTGTTTCTCTCCTCCGTACATACTTCTTTAATTGCAGCTTTCAGGTTATGATAAAGCTTCGGATACGAAAGAACATCAAAATTCTTCATATCTACGGAAAGCTCCTTCACAACCTCCCAGATCTTTTCTTCTTCCCTGGTCAGTATCGCTTCTGCATTACCTGATGTCTCCGCATCTCCCCATCCCTTCTCTTCCAGAAACTGCAGGCACTGTCCATAAGACTGACATGCAATCAGCTGGTCAATGGTGCTGTTGGAAAACAGAGACACTTCCAAAGCTCGTATACGTGCAACCGCGTAAGTATATTGTTCACTCATTAAACTCCTCCTGCTTAACACACTTTATTGAAATAATATACGATGAACTTTGTCAGATAACTCGTCTCTTTTCGCATCAAACATTGCCCTGAGCGTGCAATTTTCTTCGATGCCACCGTAAGCAAGAATGAATCCATTCTCAATATTTCTGCCTTCTCCTGATATCCTGAGGCTTCCGCCTTTCTCTTTCAGAAACTCTTCTATCTTGCCTGCAAATCCCTCCGGCAGTCTGGTAAGATCCGCTGGTGAGAAAAAGATCTCTCCTGCCTGCGGCTCGGCGTATTTTTCAATCATTTTAAGCAGCATATTAAAATATTCCTCTTCCTTCATACTGCTCAGTGACTCATACGCCTTATCCAAAGTCCCGGCGATCAGTTCCTGCTTCGCGGCAAGGATCCTCGTTCTTCTCTTAAGATCATTGGAAGACGCTACTCTTTCCTTATAGTTCGCAATCGCCGTCTCAGACTTCTTTAACACATCGATCTTACTCTGCTTCGCCTGTTCATTTGCCTCTGCAAGAATTTCGGAAGCCTTCGCATTTGCCTCCTCAAGCTTACTCTCGGCGGCAGCTCTCGCTTCATCCAGGATCTGGTTTTTCATTTTTTCTAATCCAGTCATGGTCTTGCGCTCCTTATTTGAAAATTTAGTTAATATCTGTCCTAAATCTGTACTGCATTGACAGCCAGAATAGAGATCAGAAGTGCCAGGATCGCATATGTCTCTACCATTGCCGGGAACAGCATAGCCTTACCGAACTGATCCGGCTTCTTCGCTACGATCCCGATTGCTGCCGCTGATGTCATTCCCTGGTATTTACCGGAGATAAGTCCTACGATCCCGATCGGGAGACAAGCTGCGAGGATCAAAAGTCCTGTCTGTGGATCAAGCGTTGCCGCGCCGCCGCCCAGAAGTCCGACTTTTGATAAAGTAATAAATCCGACAAGCAGTCCGTAAATTCCCTGCGTACCAGGAAGGAGCTGCATGATAAGTACTTTTGCAAATTTGCTCGGGTCTTCAGTTACAACACCTGCTGCCGCCTGTCCGGCGATACCAACGCCGATCGCTGAGCCTGCTCCTGCAAGAAATACTGCTACGGCCGCTCCAAGTAACGCATATACAAGTCCTAAATTACTCCAAATACTCATTATAAAGTTTCCTCCTTAATATCTACATATTTTGTATCTGATTCGAATGGCTCAAACGCTCTTCCGCCGCCTTCATAGAACTTTCCGAAGAACTCTACGTACTGCAGACGGTTCGTGTGCACATATGCTCCCAGCAGGTTGATCGCCAGGTTCAGTATATGTCCAATGATAAATACAATGATAAATCCGATTGCTCCAACAACTCCCTTGCCAAACATGCTTCCCATCTGGTTGATAACAGAT
>CAZNXL010000292.1:0-2324 GCA_964577075.1 uncultured Dorea sp.
TTGTCAGAATTAACACATTTTTTGGCAAATTCAGACATAGAAATACAACATGAAAATAAATATCTTATTCAAATATCTCTTTTTTCATAAAACGATCACATTTTACTATTCCTTTTCTCTAATAGTCCATTTTATCAATACTTTAGTATTTTGTAAATATACTATATTACATTAAAGTTAAGCAAAAAGGAGGTTATCTATGCTTGGAGAACAGATTAAAAAACTACGCCTTTCGCACAATTTAAGTCAAGTGGAACTTGCAAGAAAATTAGGAGTTTCAAAACAGAGCGTCAGTAATTGGGAAAATGATAATATTATGCCCTCAATTGATGTCTTAAAGAAAATCTGCAGTTTTTTTTCCTGTTCTGCAGATTATTTATTGGAAATAAATCAGGAAAAAGAACTGTATATAGAAACAACCGATCTAACCCTGCGGCAAATTGCCCATATTCAGCATATTGCTCAGGACTTACAGATTTTAAATCAACAATTAAAAAAATAGCCTCCCTAAACCGTTGACCATACCATTAAAAAAATGCTATACTCAGATTGGTTAATGTGCTAAGTATCAGGAACAATATAATAAAATTTTCAGGAGAAAAATATGACAAATATACAAGAAATGGAAACCGCGCTTCCGGTCGCGCCGCTTAAGATTGCAGCGCTGGAGAGCTGCCTCGAACTTGGAAAGAAGGTCAATGATTATATCGTTAACTTCAGACAGGATACCTATAATACCGCTCTTAATTCTCCGCTTTTTTCCAGCTACAAACTGGATAACTATCTTATTGACTGTCATTGTCCGCGCTTTGGAACCGGCGAAGCGAAAGGACTTTTAGGAGAATCTGTGCGTGGAAAAGATTTGTTTGTTATGGTTGATGTATGTAATTACAGTCTGACTTACACCGTCAACGGACATATCAACCACAAATCTCCGGATGACCATTTTCAGGACTTAAAGCGTATTATCTCTGCTGCCAACGGCAAGGCGCACCGCGTCAATGTTATCATGCCGTTCCTCTATGAGAGCCGCCAGCACAAGCGCACAAAGAGAGAGTCCTTAGACTGCGCCTTTGCGCTTCAGGAACTGGTAGATATGGGCGTGAATAACATCCTCACTTTCGATGCCCATGATCCGCGGGTACAGAATGCTATCCCCCTGCACGGCTTTGATAACTTCACTCCTGCTTATCAGTTTATGAAAGCGCTTCTCCGTGCGGAACCTGATCTCAAAGTGGACAAGGAACATCTGATGATCATCAGTCCGGATGAAGGCGCCATGCACCGTGCCGTTTATTTTTCAAATGTTATGGGCGTAGATATGGGAATGTTCTATAAGCGCCGTGATTATTCTCAGGTTATTGATGGAAAGAACCCTATCGTTGCTCACGAATTCTTAGGAGATAATATTTCCGGCAAGGATGTGATCATTATTGATGATATGATTTCTTCGGGAGAAAGTATGTTAGACGTTGCCAGGCAGATCAAAGGACGCGGTGCAGGACGGGTATTTGTCTGCACTACATTTGGGTTATTTACAGATGGCTTTGACAAATTCGATGAATATTATGAAAAGGGCTATATCGATCGTGTGATCACAACGAATCTCACATATCTCCCGCCATGCACGAAAGAAAAGCCGTATTTTGTTACCGCTGATATGAGCAAATTCATTGCACTGATCATTGATTCCTTAAACCATGCATTCTCTATCAGCTCTGTTTTGGATCCGACAGATAAGATCCACAAATTATTGGAAAAGCATAATGCAAAATAGGATATAAATTTAACTTTATATCCTATTTGGTAAAATCTGTATATTTTCCACCATTTTCCAGTTCTTTTCCTTTTGCTGCCGCCATCTCTGATACTGTAACAAGCTGGTACCCTTTCTCCTGCAGCATCGGAATGAGTTCCAATGCTGCATCCACAGACTCCGTATGAATGTCATGCATTAAGATAATGTCTCCGTCTCCTACATTGTTCATAACTGTATCTATGGTCTTCTGCGCATTTCTCGTCTTCCAGTCCAGAGTGTCTATATTCCAAAGGATCATCGGCAGGCCAACGTTAGATTTGACCGTATCGTTGATCGCTCCATATGGCGGGCGCATAACGGTTGCTCCATGTCCGACGATGTTTTTAATTTTTTGGTTCGTATTTCCTATCTGTTCTTTGATACCGCTTGCGGACAGCTTGGTCAGACTCGTATGATCGTAAGAATGGTTTCCCAGCTCACAGCCAATCTCTTCCATCTTTTTCACTTCATCTTTGTAGGATGATACGTTCTGTCCTACCATAAAAAATGTCGCATGCGCGTTATA
>CAZNXL010000293.1:0-2319 GCA_964577075.1 uncultured Dorea sp.
ACCACCATTTGCAAATTGTATAGTCCGAAGAGCATTGAGATGTATCAGAAAATTGAATGAAGAAATCCAGCAGTACCGGGCATTGGGAGCGGTGGAAGAACTGAGAGAGGCAATGGAGAAGCAGAAGGCGAAGAAACCAGAAGAATACGAGGATAAGTATTACGCATGTCCTTCATGTGGCAATATTTTATTGATCAAGTGGAAAGAATACCCAACGAAGCTTACAAATAAAGCCGAAGGATTGCCATACTGTTTATGTTGCGGCCAAAAGATAGATTGGAGAGATGAAGAATGAGCAAACAGCGAATTTACCTAAGCGGCCCGATAACTGGCACAGATGATTACATGGAACGCTTTGCAAAGGCGCAGAAGAAACTAGAAGAAGAGGGATATTCAGTTATCAATCCTGCGCTTGTCAATTCCAATATGCCGGAAGATACGACTTATGAAGAGTACATGTGCATGTCTTTTACAATGCTTGATATGTGTGATGTTATTTACATGTTGAAGAACTGGAAGGAATCCTGCGGCGCAAACAGGGAGTATGGGTATGCTCTTGCTATGGACAAGATAATTATTAAGGAGTAGGAAGATGAGTGAAAAGAGATACGTATTAAAAAAACAAAGGATCAAAGACATCCTCCAAGAAAGAGGATATTCACAGAGATGGCTTTCAAGAATGACCGGGCATATGGACGGATGGCTCGCGGATCAATTTCGCAAGAACACCGGCGTGACGCAGGAGCAGGCGGAAAAGATCGCACTGCTTCTTGACAAGCCGTTTGAAGACATCGCCGAAGTCCTTCAAGAGCATCAGGAACCGAAACCATCGGACATTGTCAAAGGAGTTCCAAGGATTCCTGACTATTCGAAGGAATTCTCCGAAATGTATCTGATGCAGAAAAAGATGCTGGAGGAAATCAACAGGATCTCAGAGACTCAGGAGGCGTTGTACAATAAGGCAAACGCAATCGTGAAGCAGATATGCAGGATCCAGGACAAGATTGACAAACTCGGACAGCCGGACAAACTGTTGCCTGCAAAGCAGTTCTTAACCGAAACATTGAAAGGCGGACGTATGAAAGTAAGCACGATCAAAGAGGATGCAACGGCGCTTAACATCTCTACAGATGATCTGTTGCGTGCCAAGAAGGAACTTTATGTGAAGGCAGAAACGAGTGGCTTCGGCACGAACCGAGAAACATATTGGTATCTATGAAAAAAGAGATACAAGTTGTGAGTCCTATGCATTGTGAGGGGATTTACAAAACAAACAAATACCGTACGAAATCATTTTTTACTGTGGCACGGTTGCAGATCCTACGCAGTGGATCATTGCCTGGAGAAGCCGAGAATGAATGTGAAAGAGGAGATTGTTGATGCAGGAAGTAAAGAAGGAAAATGACAGAAAAAAAGAATATCTCCGGGGGTATCAAGTGCATGTTCGACGGATTCACCGGATAGAGATGGAGCTTGATGAGGTGCGTGCCATGCGTGTTTCAGTGTCAGTTCATAACGACGGAATGCCACACGGATCCGGGCAGAGCGATCTTTCCGATTATGTTGCGGAGCTGGATCGGCTTGAGCGAGAATTGCTAGAGGAACGGTACAACCGGATTATTGCGTACAAAGACATCGTCCGGAGAATCAAGCGGCTCAGGAGTGAAAATGAAAAGGACGTGTTGTTTTACCGATACATAGCAGGGCTTGACTGGTGGGAGATTGCCGAAAAACTGAGGTATTCGGAACGATGGGTACATAAGATTCATGGAAAGGCTTTGGCACATTTTGAAATTCCAAAAGAGTTCATAGAAGTTCAGTAATATTTATGATATTATGGTATTATCGGGAAGCGAAAAAAAATAAAGCTTCTTTGTGATCTCTATTACACAATACACGAAAGGACGTTCTGCTTTGGCGGGGCGTCTTTTGCATATCAGAAATGTGCGATCAGAAGCGCCGAGGATTATTATATTACCAATGAACATACCAAAAAGACCGGATAGAGATGGCTCTCATCGTGGAGCATTTGAAAAGAATAAGAAGAAAATATATGCCACCCAGTCTGTCTGTGGGATATGCGGTAAGCCAGTAGACTTTTCGTATAAGTATCCGCATCCGCTTTCCCCATGTATAGACCATATTATACCAATTAATAAGGGTGGGCATCCATCGGACATAGACAATTTGCAACTGGCACACTGGACCTGCAACAGACAAAAGAGCGACAAGCTCATAGCTGTGACAGAAAAAAAAGAAGAAATAATTAGTAACAGGGTATTGCCGCATACGTTCGATTGGAAGAACATAAAACGTGAT
>CAZNXL010000294.1:0-2302 GCA_964577075.1 uncultured Dorea sp.
AGATTGTTGTATGTTTTTCCAATGATGGAAAGGTCTGGTTTCCGTGGCATATCTTATCACCCTCCTGTTCCATTATATCGAACTCATTCGTTCGCTGTAAATCACAAACGTTTTTTTTACGAAAAAACAATCATATTAAAGGTAGATCATAAATAAGGAGGAAGACAATGAGATTAAAAATAATAATCATGACAGCTATAAGCGCGCTGTTGCTGTGTGCGTGCGGAAAAGAAGAGAGTTATATCATGGTAGGAGATCAATCGATATCAGAGCCAGTGTTTAATTATTATTTCCAGACAAATTATGAGACAGCGATCGATACATTCGGAACAGAGATAGGATCTGATACGGATCTGGATTCCGAATATGAAGACGGCGTTACATGGAGACAGTATTTGGAAAAAGGCGCAGTGAGCGATATACAGTCAACGTATGCACTTCTTAAGGACGCAAAGGAACAAGGATTTGAATATGATACAGATGATGATGTGGAAGATATGATGTCCTATATTGAAGATTCTGTAGATGATATAGAAGAAACCTATGGATGCAGCGAAAGTAGATTAAAAGAGATCGTGTCAGATTATTATTACGCCTATGCATATTATGAATCCCTGTCAGAGACAGAAGTGACAGATGATGATATCCGAGAAGCATACAAGAAAGCGCCGGAAAGATATGAGTCTGTGGATTACCTGTCCGGGAACTTTGAAAAAAAGGAAGACGCCCAGAAAGTAGTGGAAGCAGGATCTGAGAAAGAGTTTTTGAAAATATGCGATAGTCTGGTTACAGATGTTGATCTGAAAATGTCGGATGTAAAGAATGAAGGGACGTTATATTCGTCTGATGACGGATTATCGGAATGGCTGTTCAGTGCAGACCGAAAAGAAGGTGACACGGTTGTATATAAGGAATATGACGGTACATATTCGGCAGTGTATTTTATAAAGCGGTATCTTGACGATACAAAATCCGTAAATATCCGGATGATCCCATTTGCTATGGACTGGGACGGGGAACTGACAGATGAGAAGGAAGAGGCCGCAAAAGAAGAAATAGACAAAGAATCAAAGAAATGCCTGAACCAGTGGAAATTAAATGGCGGGACAGAGAAAGCATTCTCAAAGCTTGCGAAAGAGTACGAGCAGGAAGACGGCGGATTGGTAGAAAATATCATCAATGACTCGGGAGAGGAAACCGACCTGACATCCTGGATCTTTGATGAGAAGAGAGAAACAGGCGATTACGCACTGATCGATACCGGGGACGTTATCTATTTTCTGTATTACTGCGGAGAAGGAAAAGAAGCATGGCTGGTAGCCGGTGAAGATATCTATACCACAAACCTTGTAAAAGACCACATGGATGAATTATTGGAAGAAAACGCCGTGAGCGATCCGAATGGAAATTTACATTATGAATTGTAATTTTCGTCCCTGAGAAAACGGAGTCATGCTGGATGATGTACGATGAGAAAAAAAACGAGGTGCAAAAAGAAGTATGAATAAGACATCAAAGCGGCCGCAGAGTGAATTTCGACTGAATAAGATAGAAATAGGTCAGAGGCTTCGTGGGAACTTACAGCATTACTACGCAGAAGGTGGCGACAAAACCGCTCACGGAATCTTTCAGGGGTGGGTTATCGAAAAAAAGAACGGATGGACGCTTCTTAAATACCTGACGATCCGATTCAGAGAAATGGATATCAATTACATTTTCCATGACGTGGTTGGTATAGAAGATCATATCTGGGTTGTGGATGAAGACGTATATAACAACTGCGAAATTGGTGACTACATTGAGTTTACAGGAAAAGCATACGCATATCGCAGAAGAACGGCAAGAGTAAAACAGGAAGGAGAAATCGATTTTTCTTTAAAAGATATCGAAAATATACGTAAGATAGAAAGGTATAATTATCCACCAGAGGATATGGAACAGTCGGAACAGGAAGATATACAGCGTTGGGAAGATGAACTGATTTGCGAAATGTGTATGTATTCTTCGCAATGCTACCATAATGGTATCTGTCTTGCTCCGGATGGGTGGTTCGAAAAAATGCATAAGATCATGGATACAATAATTAATACCGAAAAATGTCAATCAAAAACAAAATTCGAAAAGTTGTTGTCTTCTATGTGGGAGGATGACAATATTACGAGGAAGACAAAATAGGCTAATTTTAAAAAGAATATAGAACTATGGAAAGGAGAAGGAAAGTGAGAGGTTTTGGAAAAGAAGAAATCGATGAGTATTTAGAAGATGGATACACAATGGAAGATATTGATGAGATCGAACGTTT
>CAZNXL010000295.1:0-2289 GCA_964577075.1 uncultured Dorea sp.
GAAGCCTATGGTATGAAAGAGCATGTCTCATATTCATAATTCAATTTTCTTTTCATCAATTCTCATTCGCTCAAGGCGCCCGATCCTCTCATCCAAATGGTTCTCTGTCAGATACCGGTATACGCTCCTGGGAACAAGGTGCTGCCACTCCTGACCTGTAGCAATACAGCTTCGCACCCATGAGGCGCTGATTCCCTTTTCCTCTAATGGTCTTCTCCAGAGTATCTCTACATCCAGATCGAGGCTTTGGAGTATTTTATACTTTTCCTCATCCCATTCGTCAAAAAGTCCCATATAATATACTGCATCTTTTGGTACATACTGCAGCAGATATTCCGGGCAATTGATCGGGAACGGAACAATATCATATTGGGATTCCGGCACGTTGAACTCACGCATCGCTCCGCGTATCATCTCATATCGCTCGTAATAGGTCAGCGGATTCGCAGATCTTTCGCTCCTGTTAATATCATTTACAGAATCCCTCGTGTGCATACTGTCCGGATTGGTCAGCCCGATAAATAATTTGCCGCACCGCATCTTCGCCGCCAATATATATTCCATATGTTTCAGATGCATTACCTGAAATCTTCCGTGTACTACTCCCGTTTCTATCATATAGTTTCTCCACTTTTTATCATTGCTGTTCGTCGTCTCACCCGGCTTATTTCAGCATTTCCAAAAGCTCTTCTTTTGGTTTTGCACCCATATCTCTTTTTACAACTTTTCCATCTTTAAACACGAAAAACATCGGAATAGACATTACATGGTACTGCCTTGCAAGCTCCGGCTGTTCGTCCACATTTACCTTACAGATCTTTGCGTCCGTAACTTCCTCAGCCATCTCTTCAACAACCGGTCCTACCATCTGGCACGGTCCGCACCATGTTGCCCAGAAATCAATAAATACCGGTATCTTTGAATCTAATACTTCTTCCTTAAAATTGTCCTTTGTTAAATGTATTACTGCCATATCCTATCTTCCTTTCCCATCTTGTAATTTAAAACAATAATTATTATATCCTGTTTTCCGGAAAAAAGGTATCCTGAATCGTCATATCACAGATTTCTTCAGGTTCCGTGTATACAAAAACAGAACTCATCCCTTTGTCCGGCATGACATTTTTGCCGGACGTCCGAAGGGCCGCTATTTCTTATCGTCCAATTTCAACACGCTCATAAATGCTTTCTGCGGGATCTCGACGTTACCTACCTGACGCATACGCTTTTTACCTTCCTTCTGCTTTTCCAGAAGCTTTCTCTTACGCGTGATATCTCCGCCATAACACTTGGCAAGTACATCCTTTCGCATCGCGCGGACGGTCTCTCTGGCAATGATCTTGCTGCCTATTGCCGCCTGGATCGGAATTTCAAACAAATGTCTCGGAATCTCTTCCCTGAGCTTCTCGCACATCTTTCTTCCGCGTTCATAAGCAGTATCCGCATGTACGATAAATGATAAGGCGTCTACTTCTTCCTTATTGATCAGAATATCCAGCTTCACAAGTTCAGACTGCATATATCCCGCCATCTCATAATCAAAGGAAGCATACCCTCTGGAACGTGATTTTAATGCATCGAAAAAGTCATAAATGATCTCATTGAGAGGAAGCCTGTAATGCAGAACCGCGCGGGTTGCCTCAATGTACTCCATGCCCTCATAGATCCCTCTTCTCTCCTGACAAAGTTCCATGATCGCCCCGATATATTCAGACGTAACCATAATCTCAGCCTTGACGATCGGCTCCTCCATATATTCAATCTCAGAAGCATCCGGAAGATTGGATGGGTTCGTGAGTTCGATCACCTCTCCGTTGGTCTTATAGACCTTATACACTACGCCCGGTGCAGTCGTCACAAGATCTAAGTTATATTCCCTTTCCAGACGTTCCTGGATGACCTCGAGATGCAATAGTCCGAGAAAACCGCATCGGAAGCCAAAGCCTAATGCAATGGACGTCTCCGGCTCAAATTGAAGGGAGGCGTCATTGAGCTGCAATTTCTCCAATGCATCCCGAAGATCCGGATATTTGGCTCCATCCGCCGGATACATCCCGCAGTAAACCATAGGATTAACCTTCTTATATCCCGGAAGCGGCTCCTTACACGGGGACTGCGCATTCGTAATCGTATCACCCACGCGGGTATCCCTCACGTTTTTAATGCTGGCTGTGATATACCCTACCATTCCCGCGCTCAGCTCATCACAGGGAATAAACTGACCTGCTCCAAAATATCCGACCTCCACAACCTCCGCCTTCGCTCCTGTTGCCATCATGAGAATCGGAG
>CAZNXL010000296.1:0-2286 GCA_964577075.1 uncultured Dorea sp.
ACTTAATTTGATCGTCTTTGTGATCCTTGCCTTTCTGCGGGCGCCGTAATTGTAGGCGATGATCGGGATCATACCGTTATTTAGTCCGAAGACCGGCATGAAGATAAAACTCTGAAGCTTAAAGTATACTCCGAATACCGCGGCGGCAGTGGAGGAGAACATAAGCAGGATCTTATTAAAGCCGAAGGTCATGACAGAACCGATGGACTGCATGATAATGGAAGGGATTCCAACTTTATAAATAACTGCGATAGTGCGCATATTCGGTCTGAATCCCCGGAAGCTTATATTGATCTCCTTATTTTTTGTCTGGTTAAAGTAAAAGGACATCAGCACCGCAACGATCTGACCTGTTATGGTGGCGACAGCGGCTCCGGCGACTTCAAGCCTTGGAAAGCCGAAGAGCCCGAAGATCATGACAGGGTCAAGGATAATGTTAATGATCGCTCCGATCCCCTGAGTGATCATATTGTAGAAAGTCTTTCCGGTAGACTGCATCAGTCTTTCAAATGTAATCTGAAGAAAAATCCCCATAGACAAGATTGTAATAATCCTGAGATATTGCGTGCCATACTTGATAATGACAGGGTTATCCGTCTGGAGGGAAAAGAAGAGATGTGAACCGAGACCGCCTATGACCGCGAATACAATACAGCTTACAATGGCAAGAAAAACGCCGTTGCGCGCCGCATTGTTGGCTCCTTCATAGTTTTTTTGCCCCAGATTTCTGGAAAGGAGCGCATTGATACCTACCCCGGTACCTCCGGATACAGCAATCATCAAAGTCTGGATTGGAAATGCCAGTGATACGGCAGTCAATGCATCCTCACTCAATTTTGCGACAAACATGCTGTCAACGATATTATAAAGGGCCTGTACGAGCATGGACATCATCATTGGCAGAGACATGGTAATTAATAGCCGCGGGATCGGCATAATACCCATCTTATTTTCGGGGACAGGTGTTTGTTTTTTTGTATCAGACATACGAGAACCTCCTTTAAATGTGCATTGAATATTATAGCATTCATATATTTATAATGCAATGAATTATAATTGATGAGACGGGGGAAAGTGTAAATTGATATGTAAAAACAAAGAAAAAGAGCAAAAAAAAACAATCCGATGCCTGTGCGCGATGTTATATTTGCTCTGTATCTTGAATATCGTGGGAGTATCGGTGAATCTGAAAGGGGGAAAGGCTGAATGTGATAATCCTGACAACAGGAAAAAAATAGAGGCTGCCGCGCAATCAGAGAGAAAACCAGAAGAAGAGGAACTTAAAGATACTCTGTCAGAGAAACCGAAGATTGCGCTGACATTCGACGACGGACCAAGTGATGCTTGTACCGGAAGGCTTTTAGACGGCCTGAAGGAGCGGAATGTAAAAGCGACTTTTTTCGTGATAGGAAAAAATGCGAAGGAAAATCCAAAACTTACAAGACGTATCCATAACGAGGGACATCTGATCGGAAATCATACATACAGCCATATAGAAATGAGTAAGGTGACAGAAAAAGAAGCAAGGAAGGAACTTGAGGCTGCCAGTGATATCGTCTATGCATTAACCGGACAATATCCGGAATACATGCGTCCGCCTTACGGGGAGTGCAGCCGCAGCCTGGAGGATTCTCTGGATATGATCTTAGTACGATGGACGATCGATCCTCTGGATTGGAAGACGGAGAATACAGATAAAATTGTCCATAAAGTAGTGACGCAAGCACAGGAAAATGATATTATTTTATTGCATGACTGTTATGATTCTTCTGTCGATGCTGCACTCAGGATCATAGATATTTTGCAGAAAGAGGGATTTGAGTTCGTGACAGTTGACGAATTATTTTTAGATTAAGTTAAGATAAGGTGGCAAAAGATGGATTTATTTGACTATATGCGTGAAAAAAACATGGACAAAGAGGCTCCGCTTGCCTCAAGGCTGCGGCCGGTTACGCTGGATGAGGTTGTAGGACAGCAGCACATTATTGGAAAGGATAAACTTTTGTATCGGGCGATCAAGGCAGATAAACTAAGCTCCATCATCTTTTATGGCCCCCCGGGAACCGGAAAGACGACACTTGCTAAAGTGATCGCTAATACGACCAGTGCAAAATTTACCCAGATCAATGCGACCGCTGCGGGGAAGAAGGATATGGAAGAGGTCGTGAAGCAGGCGAAGGATGCGTTGGGGATGTATCAGCAAAAGACGATTCTGTTCATCGATGAGATACACAGGTTTAATAAAGGGCAGCAGGATTATCTGCTTCCGTTTGTGGAGGACGGGAC
>CAZNXL010000297.1:0-2279 GCA_964577075.1 uncultured Dorea sp.
GGCAAAGAGAGATCGTTTATCAGGAAATGAAGCAGTTGCAATCGCGCTTCGTCAGATCAATCCGGATGTATTTCCGGCATTCCCCATCACGCCGTCCACGGAGATTCCCCAGTATTTTGCTTCTTTTGTGGCAAATGGGCAGGTAGATACGGAATTTATTCCGGTAGAGAGTGAGCATAGTTCCATGAGCGCTGCGATCGGTGCATCCGCAGCAGGAGCAAGAAGTCTTACAGCGACTTCTTCCTGCGGACTTGCCTATATGTGGGAAGAATTATACATAGCGGCATCCAATAGACTTCCCCTCGCGCTGGCGCTTGTCAACCGCGCGTTATCCGGTCCGATCAATATTAACTGTGACCATTCTGACAGTATGGGAGCAAGAGATGCGGGATGGATCCAGGTCTATGCGGAAAATAATCAGGAAGCATATGACAACATGGTGCAGGCATACAGAATTTCTGAGCACAAGGATGTAAGACTCCCGATCATGATCTGTCAGGATGGTTTTATTACCAGCCATGCAGTAGAGAATATTGAGCTTTTAGAGGACGATGAGGTGAAGGCATTTGTCGGAGAATACAATCCGGAGAACTATCTTTTGAATCCGGAGTGCCCGATGGCAGTCGGACCTTATTCTGTCACAGATTTTTATATGGAAGCAAAGCGTAATCAGGCAGAAGGCATGAAGCATGTGGAGCAGGTTGTCCTTGACGTGGCGAAAGAATTTAAGAGCTTATCAGGAAGAGAATACGGACTTTTTGAAGCGTATAGGATGGAAGATGCAGACAGAGCGGTTGTGATAATCGGCTCGGCAGCGGGAACGACAAAAGATGCCATTGACAGATTAAGAGACCGTGGTGAGAAGGTTGGACTTATCAAGATCCGTCTGTTCCGTCCATTCCCGGCGGAAGCAATCGCAGAGGCATTGAAAGGTGTGAAGGCAATTGCGATCATGGACCGTGCAGAAAGCTATACTAATCACGGCGGACCGCTTGGCGCAGATGTCATGGCGGCATTGTTCCGTGCAAAATCTAACGCTCATGCGATCAATATTGTATACGGCCTCGGCGGACGAGATGTGCGCGTGGAAGATATGGAAGGCGTATTTGAAGATTTAAAACAGATCATAAAAGATAATGATACGGGTGAAACCTATCGTTATATGGGAATCAGAGAATAAGGAGGGACGTAATCGATGAGTTATCATTTTAAAGAAACCATGAACAAACCGGAACGTCTTGCTCCGGGACATAGAATGTGTGCTGGCTGCGGAGGAACAATTGCGGTAAGGAACGTGCTTCGCGGTCTTCATGAAGGCGATAAAGCGGTGATCGGAAACGCTACCGGATGTCTGGAGGTATCTACATTTACCTATCCATACACATCATGGGAGGACAGCTACATTCACAATGCGTTTGAAAATGCGGGCGCAACCCTAAGTGGTGTTGAGGGCGCTTATAAAGCGTTAAAGAAAAAAGGGAAATTAGACGAGACATACAAATTTATTACCTTCGGCGGGGACGGCGGTACCTATGATATCGGTTTCCAGTCTCTTTCAGGCGCTATGGAGCGCAATCACGACCTGGTATATGTATGTTATGATAACGGCGCTTATATGAACACCGGTATCCAGCGTTCTTCCGCCACTCCGATGTATGCAGATACAACAACAACGCCGGTGGGTACGAAGAGTAACGGCAAGCCGCAGAACAGAAAAGATCTTGCGGCGATCGTTGCGGCTCACGACGTACCGTACGCAGCACAGACTACATTTGTACAGAATTTTAAAGATCTGCATATAAAGTCAGAAAAGGCAATTTACACACCGGGCGCGGCATTTCTAAACATTATGGCGCCATGTCCGCGTGGATGGAGATACAACACGCCGGATATCATGGAAATCTGTAAACTGGGTGTTGAGACATGCTACTGGCCGTTATTTGAAGTGGTAGAGGGGAAATGGATCCTCAATTATGAACCGAAGAAGAAACTTCCGGTTGAGGATTTCCTAAGACCGCAGGGAAGATTCAAACATCTCTTTAAGCCCGGAAACGAGTATTTGTTAGAGGCGTTCCAGAAGGAAGTAGACAGAAGATGGGAAGAGCTTCTCTTTAGATGTTCAAGATAAAAGGTACAGGGCTTTGTATATCATTGGGGACGTAACACTTTTAAAAGTGTTACGTCCCCAATTGATCATTCTTTTGCGAAATGCTCACGAACTAACCTGACTACTGTTCCGGATAACAGGAAGAGAGCCACAAGGTTAGGGATCGACATTA
>CAZNXL010000298.1:0-2273 GCA_964577075.1 uncultured Dorea sp.
GCGACGAGGAGATGGAAGCGGTGATTTCAACAGCAAGAGCCCTTCGCAAGCCGACAACAGCCCATGTGTATGCGCCGCATCTTATGCAGAAGCTGATCCATTATAAAATCACGGGAATGGAGCATGGCGCTCTTATGGATGAAGAGACGGCGCGAATGTTTGAGGAGACGGACACGTATCTTGTACCGACATTCTGCCCGTATGACGATGTGATCGCCGGGGATGAAGAAAGCCTTAACAAGAAAACGCCGGAGTTTCGTGAGAAACTTATTCACTATGGAAAATGGCTGAAGGAAGGAAGAGAGATCATTATCGACAGCAAGATCCGACTGGGATACGGTACAGATCTTGTGGCGGTGGATCAGTGTTATGAGGGATGGAGAGAATACCAAAGCTGGATGGATTCAGGTATGAAACCATTCCGTATCTTAAAGGCGGCGACTTCTGTCAATGCAGAAATCCTGCAGATGGATCGTTATATCGGAACAATTGAGCCTGGAAAATACGCAGATATCGCGGGATGGCACAGAGACCTGCTTACGGATCCGATGGCATTGGCACAGTGCGACTTTGTTATGAAAGACGGCATTGTATATCCAACGGTTTATGCAAAAAAGGAAACAGAAGAATAGAGAAGAAAGGAGAAATCATTTATGTCATATACGAAGATATGTAATGCGCCATGGCTGTATATTTTTGTGATTGTTATCTTATTGGGATGTCTCATGCAGACACTGGTTATGATGAAAAAGGCCTGGAAGCACGCAAAAGAACTGAAACTTGACAATTCTCAGATTCGCAAAGGTCTGACGAATGGGATCGTTGTCAGTATTATTCCGACTTTGCCGGTGATTGTAGTATTTTTATCCTTGATGCCTCTTTTAGGAGCGCCTCTTCCATGGCTGCGTCTTTCAGTGATCGGTTCTGCGGCATTTGAATCAATGGCGGCAAGTATTGGAGTTTCCTCCGTCGGGGAGGAACTGGCCGTGGGAGGATATACGATCGCAGGATGGATCGCAGCCTGCTGGTGTATGTCTATCGGGGGTTCCACCAATATTGTATGGTCAACGCTGATGATCAAACCGATTTCCAAATTATACGGTGCGGCGGAGAAGTTTAACATTAAGCTGATCCTTACCATCGGCACAGGATGTCTGATGGGCATTATGGCGTATGCGACAGTTGCATTTGGTCTGGGTTCCATTTCCGACAAAGGAATTGTGTTCATCAGCAGTTTTGCCCTTGGAGCAATCATGGTTGCGCTTAGCAGGAAATTCCCGCAAAAGAAATGGATTAATGATTTTCTGATGGCTATATGTATGATTTTTGGTATGGTTATTGCGTGTATCGTGTTATAGATAAGGAAGGAGCGGATAAAGAATGACGAGAGATCAGTTCAATAAATGGGTGCATAGATTCGGAATGAGTTCCAGTGCGATATTACTGCTTTTGATGGTGTCCTTTCCGGTAGCGATCAGTGCAGTGTACGGGGTGTGGCCGGATTTTAAGACGTTGATACCTGCAATTATTACATTGACGTTAATGCTGGCGCCGTGGTGGCCGGCGGAATGTTTTGGGTATATGACAACGATGGGACCGGGAGCGCTTTATATCTCTTATATTACGGGCAACGTGACAAATCTTCGTATGCCGGCAACGGTAGGCACGATGAATACACTCGGGCTTGAACCAAACTCAGATGAATGCCATACCATGGCGATCATCGCATGCGGAGCGTCTAATATTACAACAATCGTATTATTATTATTCGGCCTCCTGTTTTCAGTCCCGTTAAAACCGGTACTTGAAAATGAAGCGCTGCAGCCGGCGTTTAACTTCGCACTTCCGGCTTTGTTCGGCGGATTGGTTGCGCAGAGTATTATAAAGAGCAAGAAGCAGGTTGCGCTGTATCTGATCCCGTTAGCGGTCTGTCTGGTATTTGCGTATTTTACAGCGCTCAATGCGGCATATTATATGCTGATCACGGTTGCGGTCGGAGCGCTCGTATTCTATCTTTTTGATTACAGATTAGGAAATAAGGCAGGAGAAAAGGAATGAATTATCTAATAAAATGCGGAAAATTATTCGACGGGCTCCATGAGGAATTAAAGGAGAATGCGGAAATTCTTGTAATGGGTAAGGAGATTAAAGAAGTGGGGAGAAATCTTTCCTGTCCGGAAGGAACTGAAGTGATTGATCTAAGTCACCTTACGGTTACGCCGGGAATGATGGATGCTCATGTGCATTCTGATCTGATGACGACAACGACCTTA
>CAZNXL010000299.1:0-2252 GCA_964577075.1 uncultured Dorea sp.
GTAGAGCACCTGACTTTTAATCAGGTTGTCGGGGGTTCAAATCCCCCGTGCTTCACTTTAGAAGAAGCAGCAATGCTTCTTTCATTATTTTGTAGGCAGTTACAAAGAATTCTCTATTATACAAAGATAGCATACAGATATTTTCTGTTTGTTATAGATATGCGGATGTGGCGGAACTGGCAGACGCGCTAGACTTAGGATCTAGTGGGAGACCGTGCAGGTTCGATTCCTGTTATCCGCACGAAGAAGTCCTCAACTCTTGACATATCGAGGGTTGGGGACTTTTTTTATCTGGACAGGGAAGAGAAAGCGCAAAATGCGCAGTTTAGCAGCAACGTCTTATTTTATAACAAACTTCCGTAAAAGACAGCTTATCACCCCGGCACAGCACAATACGAGCAATACGCCGGACAGAGAGCCATATACTGACAATGCACCCTTAACTCCCTGAAGGGGAGCCGGAGCGGAAGGAATAAGCCCGGCAAACTGCGTGGAAAGCCAGGAACAGGCATAGATGAATATGAAGGAGCATAGTCCCCGCCCGTTATCAATGCGCTGTCCCTTTTTGTCACGCCGCGTCTTACTGCCGAATAATACCGTAAGGAATGTGATGCATTCGATCAGCAAAAAGAAGAGTGCGGTGCCAAAATACGCTCCCAGTATATAATTATGTCCTGAGACAGCATTCACAATTGTACCATAGTCGGCATTATGCTTCCAGAAAGTAACAGCCAAGAGAACTGTAATGGCGACAATCAGTATCAGTGTTGCCCCGCGGAGCAGAAGATTTATCAATGAACCGGCTGCTTTTGCAGTTGCCTTTCCGCCGGCTTTTAAAGCCTTGGAAACAGGGACCTGATACGTTTTCGTGTTATCTGAAAAATTAATAGTTCTTGTGCGGTTTTCTGCTACATAATCGATCCCCATACTGTTAGTCGGGTCAAGGTCAGCGAGATTGGAAAGCACGTCCTTATAGTCATCATTTCCCAGATCATTAGGAAGATCGGGAAGTTCGCCTTCATATATTACTTCAAAATCTTTATCAAAAATATCGTCTATGTGATCAGTATGTTCTGTTTTATTTATACTCATGATGAAACCCTCCTTAAAACATTTCTCTATTGTAGTATGTTTATGCGAAAGACACAAGAGGCGTAATAGAAAGTTAACGAAGACGTAAGATTTTCTTTAGAAAATTAACAAGGATTTTTCGCGGTTGGAATGTTTTGACGGATAGGGTATAATAACGTTAATTATGGTATGTTTGGGGGAATAAAATATGCAGAAAATTTTGGGTGAAGCAGTTTGTAACGGAAGACAGATGACTGGTTTGGGGAAAACAGCATCTTATATACCGGAGCTTGGAATGGTAAATAAAGATTACCTTGGAGTCTGTGTTTACACAAAGGACGGGAAATGTCATAAGAGCGGAGATGCGGATGTACGTTTTACCATTCAGAGTATTTCTAAAGTGATATCTCTTGCGGTAGCATTGGAGTGTTGCGGTTTTGAAGAAATCTTTGACAGGATAGGGATGGAACCTTCCGGAGATTCTTTTGATTCGCTGGTAAAGCTGGATCTGACCAGTGATTACCCGTCTAATCCTATGATTAATTCAGGAGCGATCGCCATCGCAAGCCATCTGGTCTCAAAAGTGAGCTTTGAAGAGATGCTTACATTTACAAAAAGACTCTGTCTGGACGAAGAGATCATATTGGATGAGAAGGTTTATCAGTCAGAGATGAGCCACATATCACGAAATAAGGCGATTGCTTATCTTTTGTAGAGCAAGGGGATTCTTGTAAATGGAGCAGAGGAGAGTCTTGATTTTTATGTAAAGATGTGTTCGCTCAGTGTTGCGGCAGCAAGCCTTGCAGGATTTGCGCTTGTGCTGGCATCGGACGGAGTGCATCCGGTATCCGGCGAGAGGATGCTTCACAGCCATGTGGTTCAGACGGTGAAGACAATTATGCTAACCTGCGGAATGTATGACGGTTCCGGGAAATTTGCGGTAGAGGTGGGAGTGCCGTCGAAGAGCGGAGTGGGAGGAGGAATCCTTTCGGTAGTAGATAAAAGAATGGGAATCGGTATTTTCGCCCCGTCTTTGGATGAGAAAGGAAATAGTGTCGCAGGACAGTATGTATTAAGAGAACTTTCGGCAAAAATGAAGCTACATATGTTCGCGTCAGATGTTTATTTTTAAAAAATATGGAGAAATATATTAAAATGTATTGACCTTCAGGCTACTTGAT
>CAZNXL010000300.1:0-2247 GCA_964577075.1 uncultured Dorea sp.
AAGAAGGATTTCGATACACTGTTTCCTGTCTGCGAGGAAGTCACGGAGCGGTATAAAGGCGGCCGGTCGACCGCCCTGCGGATCGGACAATGTATATTAAGACTGTTTGCGCCGCTGTTGTAGGGTGTCGAAAAATACCGATAACCCTGTTTTTAGGTCATCGCTATATACATCAAAGATGCTAGAAAGAAAAGGGGATATTGTGATGCGAAGAAAAGACAGAGAAGTTACAGACAGGCAGAAAATCAGTGAAATTATGTCAAAATGCTTTTGCTGCAGATTAGGGTTTAATGATGAAGGAGAAATTTATATCATTCCTTTGAATTTTGGATTCAGGGAAAAAGAGGGGCAGTACACTTTGTATTTTCACGGGGCAATGGAAGGGCGGAAGATAGAGTTGATCAGGAAAACGGGCGTCGCCGGGTTTGAGATGGATACGAATCATCAATTGATCGTTGGCGAAAAGGCATGTGATTTTTCTTCAGTTTTTCAAAGCGTGATTGGCACAGGAGAGGTGTCATTGATCGAGAATACGGAGCAGAAGAAAGAAGCTTTGCAGTTCATTATGAAGCATTATTCGGATCAGGCTGACTGGGAGTTTAATGAGAAAATGGTACAGGCAGTTTGTGTATTTAAGATGGAAGTCAGGGAAATTTCCTGCAAGGAACATATTGGGCGAGTCGGAATCGGTATTTGACAGATTGTTTTATTGACGATATAATATACTTAACAAGGGAGCCGGTACGATAGAACACACCTATCCGTTCCCGGCATTATAAGGTTATCGAAGATAGCGCCTTACTTTACCAGAGCAGGGGCGCTATTTTCTATGTGTATAAGTCAGTATTGCAACGATTAATACCGCAACGGATACAATAAGTTGTAATTCCTCATATGTACTCATAGAAACCACCTCCTTTCGACAAGGACGAAAACAGATGGTATGGACGCCCTAATGAATTTTTAGAAGAATGTAAATATAACATGAGGATTTTGCACATTTTTAGATGAGGATTTTGCACATTTTTAGATGATTGACATTGGCTTTTAATTGTGGTATAGTTCTAAGCAAAACTGAGATAGAGAAAGTATTATCTCGTGATCTACAAAGAGAGATGGCATCGAGGCTGGGAGTGCTGTCTGGAGATGAGATAAGAAGACCCCTCTGGAGTTGCAGCATCAGAAAGTAAATGCTGTCGTGTTCGCACGTTATAGCGATAATGAGTGGCGCCCTTGTATAATGGTTATAAGTGCGCAAACAAGGTGGAACCGTGGAGATTTTAACCCCACCCTTGATTCGTTTCAGGGGCGGGGTATTTTTTTGCCTCTGTTAAAAAATATGAGGAGGAATATAGTTATGGCAGAAAATGAATTTACTTTCGAGAATGAAGCTTACAGAAAGACTTATTGGCACACATGTTCACACATCATGGCGCAGGCAATTAAAAGATTGTTCCCTGAGGTAAAGATTGCAATTGGTCCGGCTATCGATCATGGTTTCTATTATGATGTGCTAGCTCCGTTTGGTTTTAATCCTGAAATTATGGAGCAGATTGAAGCGGAAATGAGTAAGATATGCAAGGAGAAACTTAAACTTGAACGTTTTGAACTCTCTCGTGAAGACGCATTGGAGCTAATGAAGGATGAACCGTTTAAGGTAGAGCTGATTAATGATTTACCGGAAGATGCTGTGATCTCTTTCTATAAACAGGGAGAATTTACGGATTTGTGTGCGGGTCCCCATCTTGATTCAACAGGTCGGGTAAAGGGAAATGCAATTAAGCTTCTTTCATGTGCGGCTTCTTACTGGCGGGGAGACTCTAACCGTGAAACTCTTCAGAGAATTTATGGTATTGCGTATCCTAAAAAAGAACAGTTGGATGAGTATCTGACACGTATTGAGGAAGCAAAGAAACGTGATCATCGTAAGTTAGGCAAGGACTTAGGCTTGTATTTGCTGATGGATGAAGGTCCTGGTTTCCCTTTCTTTCTCCCGAAAGGAATGGTTCTGAAAAATACGCTGATCGATTATTGGAGAGAAGTGCACAAAAGATATGGTTATGTTGAAATTTCAACGCCAATGATGCTTAATCGCGGCTTATGGGAACGTTCCGGCCATTGGCAGCATTATAAAGATAATATGTACACGACGGTTATTGATGAAACCGATTTTGCAATTAAGCCGATGAACTGTCCTGGCGGTATGCTGGTATATCGTTCAGAACCGCACTCTTACAGAGAACTTCC
>CAZNXL010000301.1:0-2227 GCA_964577075.1 uncultured Dorea sp.
CGATTGCAATAGACTAATAATTGAGTTGTCATTTTCATAACATACCAAATTGATTCTTTTAATTGTGGGACAGTCTTGTAATCTCTCAATAAGTGCAATAGAAAGAATTCCTGAACCCGCACCTGGATCCAAGATTGAAAGTTCCGATTTATCGGCTGGAATATCAAATAATTCCGCCATAAAAATAGCAGTTTCCTTGCTTGTAAAGAACTGCCCTATCTTCTTGCGAAGAGTTTTAGGCATACTCTCCAGATATTCTTTTGTTGCCCCTAAGGCATAATCGATCAGTTCCACTTGTACCCTCTTTGTGTATTATAGCACATTTATCAATGAAAATCAAGTTTGATGTATCACAATATTCAATTTGGAACAAATATCACCTTAATCAATCAAGCAAAAAGAAAAGGCGTAGCATTACGCCACGCCTCCTTCTCTAGAATTACCACTTTTTTTTCAGCTCGTCAGAACGGCATATCCACGTCATCGAATAACGTTTCCGAACGGCTCTGTTTCGGTTTAGTACCGGAATTGAATTTCTGCATATAGAATGCGCTCAACCAAGCCGAGTAATGAATGTGCGTCGTCAATATAAGCTCCGCAAAAGTTTCGAACGCCATACTGATAGCGACATGATTTTCAGGCGTTTTCCCGAACTTGGGAACGATGAGCCCTTTGTCGGTTGTTTCACCCGGTCCGCTGTCTGCCACCAGCAAGAAGTCGGACTTGGCGCCGCACAAAAGCTGAACTGTGCGCGACAGACTCATTCCATCGCTTCGTGAATGATTTTGCTTCGCCAGTCGCTCTGCGGATGTTCCGCCGAGACTTTGATAGATCGGCGTCTTATCTCCGTTCTTCTTTTTGTTTTGTAAGAGATAGCGCAACTCGCCGGAAACGACCTTGCGATGCAGCTCCAAAAATTCGTCTGCCGATATGTATATCTGTACATTATCGGTCTGGCGCTGCCCCACAGGTTTATTGACATCGTATGTTGCAAAACCGAAATGAATTTTGCCGATATCGAATGCGTCGTTTAAGCTTTCCACAAAGCAATTTTTGGCGTCTTTGCGAATGATTTGATTGTTATTACGTTCTTCTGCCATTTTGATTCTCCTTTTATTCATCTTCGTATTTTGGAATTTGTCCATAGATCGGGACAACCGTCTTTGAACCTTCGTCCCACTTCAATAGATAGCTTTTTTCCTTATCAATCCCTTTGGAATCGAGTATACGGAAAAATTCGTCCTTATCCTTCTTTCGAACAGGACTTGAGAAATGGTGAACTTGGGATACTCCATCAGAGAAGGCAATGCGGGCACATCCATACCCTTTGCGATTGATGTGAGTATATTTAGCTTTGCCGTTCTTCTTAAGCACCACTTTGCCATCATCGTTCCTTACGAGTGTCCAACTTTCATACTTGCCGCAGCATGTGCAAAACCGATATTCTTCGTCGGTCTTATAGTAGTAGTCGGTAAACATGTTACCTCCGCATTGCGGACACTTCATTTCAGATTGAACCGAGCCCATTATACGCCACCGTCCTTTTTGTTTTCGAGATTCTTGACATTCTTGATGGTAAGTTCGACATTCTGAAGGAACTGCGGTATAAACTCTTTTTTCGTATCATAATTGAGATAAAGATAGAAATACGCAAATGTCCAAAGCCGTTCCATCGTATCCGTGTCCAAGCGCTTTTCAAGTTTGGAGATTGATACAGCTAATGTACCGAGAGTGTCTGTCCACTTGAGATAAAACTTGTTGTTTTCAGGAGTACCATGGTTGCCAAGCCATCCACGGACCGTATGAATTTCTCGCTTATCACCGCAATGCGGATCGTTAAACATATAACCCACCTCTTCGGGTTTATCGAATTCACGAAAACGTCCAATCGGAAACATCGCGCAAACGGTTGGCTTGAACGCATGCACCGCACAGCCGTTTCCCTCTAAAAATGCGCAATGCTTGTCGAACCCTATCGGTTTTAGTCTTACAACAGGCATTCTTGAAGTAGAACCCAAATAGGTTTCACCGTATTTTTCAACGACATCTCTTGGTTCAATCTTTAATCCTTTTGCCAAATTAAATAAATCCATAGGATTCAAGAGAATATCCTCTCTGTTTCGGCAACAATCCCCGCACATTGTACAGTGAAACATGAACACCGAATCAGGCGTAAGCTTATGTTTTTTAATGTTTTCTAAAATACCTTCCATTCTTTTGTCCATAA
>CAZNXL010000302.1:0-2226 GCA_964577075.1 uncultured Dorea sp.
TCCACGGATTTCCACACCAGCTTCTGCGCAATAATATACATAACCGCAAATCCGTTGGATATGATCGAACTCAGTTCCCTCTCAAGGCGCTCCGTGACAATCTCCGGAAGATCTTCGCCGTACATCTCATGAGCCTTCCTGTAACAGATCTCCCGAAGCTGCTTATCAGAATCCGGGATAACCGGCGGACATTTGTCCGGGCGGACCGGTGAGATGCGCTCTGCCATATCCGCGATCTTATTCGGATTCTCGATCACGATCTCCCTCGCCTTATCAGATCCCAGATATTCAAATTCCTCTAACATCTCTTCCGTTGTATGAAGATACAGCGGAGCCTGATTATCCGCATCTGCAAAGCCTTTTCCCGCCATAATGATCCGGCGGTACACCTCATCCTCAGGGTCCAGAAAATGAACGTCACAGGTTGCCACTACCGGCTTATTAAACCTCTCTCCAAGCGATACGATCTGACGGTTGATCTCTCGCAAGTCTTCTTCGCTGTTCACCTTGCTGATATGGTCACTCTCTATCATAAAGCGATTATTACCGAGAGGCTGTATCTCCAGATAATCATAAAAATTTACAATCTTTGAAATTCTCTCCTCAGACTTGTCGTTCAAAATTGCCTGATAGAGTTCTCCTGCTTCACAGGCGCTTCCTACAATTAACCCCTCCCGATGCTTCGATAGTTCACTTTTGGGGATTCTTGGGCGCCTTGCGTAGTATTCCAGATGAGACTTTGACACCAGCGTATATAAGTTTGTCCTTCCCACCTGATTTTTCGCAAGGATGATGACATGATACGAGGGAAGCTTCTTCACTACATCAGAGTTCTGAGCGCCATAATGATTCAGTTTTGTGAGGGTATTGATTCCCCTCTCCCTTAACATCTCCGCGAATTTGACAAAAATCTCGGCTGTTGCACCTGCATCGTCAACCGCACGATGATGATTTTCCAGGGAAATGTGAAGTGCATTTGCCACTACATTGAGTTTGAATTTGGTAAGTGTGGGAAGCAGGATCCTTGCCATCGCCACCGTATCTACAGAGGTAAAATCCGGCATAATATCCTGATACCGACAGTTCTGCTCGATGAATCCCACATCAAAGCCTGCGTTATGGGCGACTAGCGCCGCATCCCCCGCAAATTCAAGAAACTCAGGCAGTACTGTCTCAATACCGGGAGCATCCAGCACCATCTGATCCGTAATACTCGTAAGCTTTGTAATCTCAAAAGGAATCGGTACTTTTGGATTGACGAAGGTACTGAATGTTTCTGTGATCTTTCCATCTATCACCTTTACAGCGCCAATTTCAATGATCTTATCTTTGATGGAGCTGAATCCGGTCGTCTCAAGGTCGAATACAACATAGGTGTCGGAAAGAGACTGTCCCTTCTCATTGACCGCCACATCCTGGAGATCATCTACAAGATACCCTTCCACGCCATATAGCACCTTAAATGGATCTGCTTTGTCCAGTCTCTGGAGATAGTGAAACGCCTCAGGAAATCCCTGAACAACTCCGTGGTCTGTAATTGCGATCGCCTTATGCCCCCAGTCATGGGCTCGCTTAAGAATATCTTCTACATTGGACACACCGTCCATATCGCTCATCTTTGTATGGCAGTGAAGTTCCACTCTTTTTTCCGGCGCCGTATCCTGTCTTGATCCTGTAAAATCAGGAATTTTCCGTATGCCAGATACAGAGCCTATCGTAAGCTCTCTATCAAATTTATCAATGGTTGTAACGCCCTTCACTTTAATAAAAGCGCCCTTTTTTATCTCTGCCAGAAGATCTGCAAGCTGATCATTCCTTACAAACATCTTTACCATGATCGTATCTGTAAAATCTGTCACTGCAAACATAATGATCGTCTTTTCATTTCGGATCTCACGAGTATCAAAGCTGATGATCTTTCCGCGGAAAGTAATCTCGCCCATCTCTCCCACGACCTGACGAAGCTCTATCGGATCATCATCAAAGTTCCGTCCGTAGATAAGATTCGGGTCATCTGAATGCTTTATTCCGGTATAGGATTCCCGTTTCCTGTAATTTTGAAAAGATTCTGTACTTTTTTTCTCCTCAGCAGGGTGCTGTTCCTTTTTCCTCGGCTTGTGATCCTCCTCTGAAGCCTGTTCATTCAAGACAGCGTTCGCTTTTAATATCTCGTCGACTTCCTGCTTAAGCTTAAGCTCATTATATTTTAACCTGCTCTCTTTTGCC
>CAZNXL010000303.1:0-2204 GCA_964577075.1 uncultured Dorea sp.
GTGCACAGATTGAACAGGAGATCGCTGAACTTGAAGAATATGAAAAGAAGATGTTCTTAGAAGACTTAGGACTTGCCGAATCTGGTCTTGAGAAGCTTATTAAGGCAAGTTATAGATTATTGGGATTAATTAGTTATCTGACTGCCGGTGAGCCGGAAGTGCGTGCGTGGACGATCAGGAAAGGTACAAAGGCGCCGCAGGCGGCAGGAAAGATCCACACAGATTTCGAGAGAGGATTTATCCGTGCCGAAGTAGTATCCTATAACGACCTGGTGGAATGCGGAAGCCATGCGGCAGCAAAAGAAAAGGGATTGATCCGTCTGGAGGGAAAAGAGTATGTTGTACAGGACGGAGACATTATGCTGTTCAGATTTAATGTGTAGTTATTTCATTGACAGGGAGAGTGAAACATGCATCGAACAATTGAGTTTCCGAACATCGGAATACATCTTGAGAATGTTGGAGATCATATTTCAGTATTTGGTTTTGACATTGCATTCTATGGAATCATTATCGGATGCGGGATTCTGGCAGGCCTTTTTGTTGCAGTCATGGAGGCAAAAAGGACGAAGCAGAACCCTGATACGTATTATGACCTTGCGATCTATGCGATCATATTCTCTATTATCGGCGCGAGAGCCTATTACGTAGTCTTTTCGTGGGATCTGTATAAGGACGATCTGAAAAGTATTCTCAATCTCCGGCAGGGCGGACTTGCAATTTACGGCGGTGTGATCGCCGCGATTATTACAGTATTTGTTTTTGCAAAAGTTAAGAAAGTATCTGCCCCGCTCTTGTTTGACACCGCAGGACTGGGGCTTGTTACAGGACAGATGATCGGACGCTGGGGAAACTTTTTTAACCGGGAGGCTTTCGGAGAATATACGGACGGTCTGTTAGCTATGCGTCTTCCGGCCGAAGCAGTCAGAAGCTCAGATATTACTGAACTTATGAGACAGAACCAGGAGGTTATAGATGGTGTGACTTATATTCAGGTGCATCCGACCTTTTTATATGAATCCCTGTGGTGTCTGATGGTTTTAGCGCTGCTGCTCTTATACCGAAGTCACAAAAAATTCGATGGAGAAGTCTTTTTATTATATCTCATGGGATATGGTCTTGGACGGGTATGGATCGAGGGACTCAGAACAGATCAGCTTATGATTCCGAATACGTCAATTCCGGTCTCGCAGCTTCTTGCGGGTATTCTCGTGGTGGTATCCGCTGTGATTATTTTGTGGAAAAGAAAGAAAATAAAGAAAATAAAGTGAAGATACGCTCGCAGGCTCCGGCAGATATTCTCATTTTAAAGAGTCACACTTTAAAGTGTGAAAATCTGTTGACGAGAATATGCAGGGGTAGAGATGCTGTGATGGAAGGATGGATTTTTGGTAAATCAATACAGTCATGTACCCAAAAATGAACAAAATAATGGTAGGATTAACTAGACTTTTGAAGGGCTTGGGACTATAATAATTGTACACGTAATTTAATTCAAATTGTATATTTTTTTAAGGAGGAACAACGAAAAATGGCAAGAAAAATGAAGACAATGGATGGTAATCAGGCGGCGGCTCATGCTTCATATGCTTATACGGAAGTTGCAGCTATCTATCCTATCACACCATCCTCTGTTATGCCGGAACATGTAGATGAGTGGGCTACAGAAGGCAGAAAGAATATCTTTGGACAGACAGTGCAGGTGACAGAGATGCAGTCAGAGGCAGGTGCAGCAGGAGCAGTACACGGCTCTCTGGCAGCAGGCGCTCTTACAACGACATTTACAGCATCTCAGGGATTACTTCTTATGATTCCGAACTTATATAAAGTAGCAGGTGAACAGCTTCCGGGCGTATTCCACGTATCAGCACGTGCGCTTGCCAGCCACGCACTTTCTATTTTTGGGGATCATTCAGATGTTTATGCCTGTCGTCAGACAGGCGCTGCTATGCTTTGTGAATCAAGCGTACAGGAGGTTATGGACTTGACTCCTGTTGCTCACTGCGCAGCATTAAAGGGAAAACTTCCTTTCATCAACTTCTTTGACGGATTCCGTACATCTCACGAGATCCAGAAGATCGAGACATGGGATTATGAAGATTTAAAAGACCTTGTAGACATGGACGCAATCGATGCTTTCAGAAATCACGCTCTGAATCCGAATCATCCGTGCCAGAGAGGTTCTGCTCAGAACCCGGATATCT
>CAZNXL010000304.1:0-2200 GCA_964577075.1 uncultured Dorea sp.
CAATTGCGGCGGCAGAGGATGGACATGAAGTTATTTTATATGAAAAGAATGAAAAGCTTGGAAAGAAGCTGTTTATCACAGGAAAGGGAAGATGTAACATCACCAATGCCTGCGATATGGAAACGCTGTTTTCTTCGGTAGTCAGTAATTCGAAGTTTTTGTACAGCAGCTTTTATGGTTACACGAATCAGGATGTTATTGATTTCTTTGAAAGAATCGGTGTACGCACGAAGATTGAACGCGGCGGCAGGGTGTTCCCGTTATCTGACTACTCATCAGATGTGATAAAAGGTCTGGAACGGCAGATGAGACGGCTTGGTGTGACGGTTATGCTCCATACGGAGGTAAAAGATATAGAGACAGATGATGGAAGATTTGCATCTATCACATTAGATGACGGGACTAAAGTGAAGGGCGATGCCTGTATCGCAGCGACAGGCGGGCTGTCATACGCGACAACGGGATCCACGGGAGACGGCTACCGATTTGCTCAGAACATGGGGCATCACATCAGGCAGTGCGTCCCTTCATTGGTTCCGATAGAAGTGAGAGAATCCTGGATTTCGCAATTACAGGGACTTTCTCTTCGCAATGTCAGGGTTACGGTTGTAGATGGGAAAAAGAAGCTATATCAGGAGTCTGGAGAGATGCTGTTCACTCATTACGGAGTGAGCGGGCCTCTGCTTATCAGCGCCAGCAGTTATGTGGGGCGAAGGCTTGAAGAGCGTCCTGTGACTCTTGAGATAGACCTGAAGCCTGCCCTTGATGAGCAGGTTCTCGATAAAAGGGTACTCAGGGATTTTGAAGAAAATTATAATAAACAGTTTAAAAATGCTGTCGGGAAATTATTCCCTGCAAAATTGATCCCGGTCATGATCGAATTAAGCGGTATCGATCCGGAGAAAAAGGTAAATGTGATCTCAAAAGAAGAAAGGCTGGCGTTTGTTCATTTGATCAAACATTTCACAATGACGCTGACAGGCCTTCGGGATTATGATGAGGCGATCATCACAAAAGGCGGGATCGTGACAAAAGAGATCGATCCGGGAACGATGGAGTCGAAGCTTGTAAAGGGGATGTATTTTGCCGGAGAAGTGTTGGACCTTGACGCGCTTACCGGAGGGTTTAACTTACAGATTGCGTGGTCGACAGGCTATGCTGCCGGAAAAGGTGTCAGTCTGTCATGCATACAATGACAGAAAAAGATATTTTTGATGAGAAAAGGAGAAAAAGATGGGATATAATGTAGCGATTGATGGTCCTGCCGGGGCGGGGAAAAGTACGATTGCAAAGCTGGTTGCGAAGGAAAAGGGGTATATCTATGTAGATACAGGTGCAATGTACCGCGGGCTCGCGATCCATTTTCTGGATCTGGGGATCAGGGCGGAAGAGACCGATAAGATGATCGAAGCCTGTAAGGATGCTCAGATTACAATTAAGTACGAGAATGGAGTACAGCAGGTTTACCTGAATGGAAAGAATATTACGTCGCGGCTCAGGACCGAAGAAGCAGGCAACATGGCGTCCAAAAGTTCTCCGATCCCTGAAGTGCGCGCGAAGCTTTTGGAGCTTCAGCAGAGACTTGCGAGAGAGCAGGACGTCGTTATGGACGGAAGGGATATCGGAACCTGCGTGCTTCCGGATGCAGATGTGAAGATTTATCTGACTGCAAGTGTCGAGACGAGGGCAAAGCGCCGCTATGACGAACTGACAGAAAAAGGGACGGAATGCAATTTAGAGGAGATTGCTAAAGATATCAAAGAGCGTGATGAGCGCGATATGACCCGCGAGATCGCTCCGCTTAGGCAGGCAGAAGACGCATATCTCGTGGATAGTTCTGATATGACCATCGAAGAAGTGGTGTCTGCGATCACAGCGCTGTGCAGATAAATGCAGGTCGGGGAGGTGATTTCTATGAATGTGGAACTGGCGAAGACCGCCGGATTCTGCTTTGGAGTAAAACGGGCGGTAGACACCGTATACACACAGATCCGGGAACGGGCAGGAGAAAAGATCTATACTTATGGGCCTATCATCCACAATGATGAAGTGATCAAGGATATGCATGCACAGGGCGTATCCGTGGTGAACACGATGGAAGAGCTGGAGAGCCTGACGGAAGGGACGATCATCATTCGTTCTCACGGCGTACCCGAGTACATATGTGAACTTTTAGAGAAACAAGGGATTCGCTATGTGG
>CAZNXL010000305.1:0-2192 GCA_964577075.1 uncultured Dorea sp.
TTCCACGCCGTCACCGGCATCCTTGCCTCCCCAGGCCTCGCCAAAGGGAGGATTTGCGATAACAAATCGCATAGAAGTGTCCTCAAAGCAGTCTTCTTTCATGGTATCTGCAAATCGGATGTTCTCAGATGCCTGGTTTTTGATCAGCATATCTGCAAGACAGATAGCATGAGATTCAGGGCTGTTTTCCTGGCCAAACAGTCTTACGTTGGCGTCAGGATTCATACGTACAATAAAATCGTGGGCCGTAGAAAGCATACCGCCCGTACCGCACGCCATATCCAATACGGTTATTTCTCTTCCTTCAGAGAAAATATCACTGCAGCCCTCTGCAAGCAGAATGCTTGTAAGCAGGCGAATAACTTCACGGGGGGTGTAGTGATCACCAGCGGATGCATTTTCAGAGAAGCGGCGGATGATTTCTTCAAACATATAGCCCATTTTGACATTATCGACCTTTTCAGGGTTCAGATCGAGTTCAGAGAATTTCTTAACGACGCCAAGCAGGCGGTTATTCTTGTCAAGGTTCTTGATTTCTTCCTTAAAGTTCAATTCCTCAAAAATGGACTGCACATTGGAAGAGAAGGATTCGATATATAATGTCAGGTTCTCAACAATGTCGGGAGCCTCAGTGAGAAGATTCTCCAAACAATATTCACAGGTATTGTAAAAAGGATATCCGGATATTCTGCAAAGCAGCTGTGCCGGCGTATGACGGTTATTCTTAAATGCCTTAACAACATCCTCTTTTGTATCTGCAAGGGCACACTCCAGTCGGCGGAGGATGGTAATTGGGATAATTACGTCCTTATATTTATCCGGCTTGTAAGGTCCCCTCAATGTATTGGCAATGGAGAACACCATTGCTATCTCTTTAGAAGCATCTATGGTTTTGTCATCCATCATTACTTCAGTAATTTTTACCGTAGCCATTATCCTTATCCCTCCGGGATCAATATTCGTTTAGGTCGATTCCGGCCTTCAGCAGGCGCTCGTAGCGGTCATTGGAGATGATCACCGCTAAAGGCCTGCCGTTCTTCAAGACAAAACCTGCCTTATCTTCGATAGATATTGAGGTCATTATCCTGGACGCCTGTCCGCGAAGGAACTCTGACATATTATAGTGCTCCATCGGGGAGATACTTTTCTTCATCTCAGCCATGAGCTGCCTCCTCATAGTTCATGTTACTCTGTAGAATAGCACAAAGTAATTACTTTTACAATGACCTTTACACATATATAATATTCCTGTAACTCAGCGAGTTACGAAAAAAGCACTCATGTTGCGGCCAAAATCCCTGCCACCCGTATTTCCAATGCTTATGAAATGCGGGAGGCAGGGGTTATTACGTTTTTTGGTGTAACTTGCTGAGATTCGAGATACAAACGCTGCCAGGGTATTATTTTTATATCGAGGGCAGGTATCGATCTGCGTCCGACCTAAGGTAGTAGCTCTTGAGACAGTAAGATGGATGGAAAGTATGGCTTTATACTGAACCATAAGTACATTTCATAATGAAGTTACGGAGGTGAAAACCTGGGGAAATTTAGGGAGATATTTGATTGTATTCTGCTTCTGGTTAAACTTTGCTCTGCAGCAGTACCATTGATTTCATCGATTCGATCTTTTGCACATAACCGCAAATATAAAAGACGCAGGCGGGAACAGGTAGATCACACCGGGTATGCAGAAATTGACCGGACAAGTTCCCGATAGGCCAAGCAAGATTTTCTTAAAAGGCTTTCATGAGGAAATAGACGGACAGGATCCCAGAGCTGATCCAAGTAAAGCGGAGACGGAATATCCGGGGGAGAGGGGGCCGAGAGGCTCAGACCGTCATAAAAAGATAACACAGGATGACAATTCGCCATCCTGTGTTATCTTGATATGTTTTGATTATTCCACGATATTCTCGCGATACCGCATTATGATCGTGGCTGCCACCGCACGGGATGCCATGCCCGAGGGATTTAATGTTCCATTTTCATAGCCGTCCGTCACCGTGACAGTCTCCGCCGTGTAGTAGATGGTGAAACCGTCGCCCGCGTTCGGCGCGGTCTGCGCGGCCTTGGCCACTGCCCCGATCGGGGCGCTGGTCATGCTGTCTGTGTGGTTGTCGTCGGTGGCGGAATACAAATCGAAATTGATGGAGGTCTCCAACTGATGGTGGTAGCTGGTCAGCAGGGAGGTG
>CAZNXL010000306.1:0-2190 GCA_964577075.1 uncultured Dorea sp.
CCGCAATTCATGCAAAAAAATTCATTTTAAGTCTTGACTTTTAATAGTTAGACTTTCTACACTATGCTTTCATTGATGGTTTCTTCTTAAGGAAAAGGCACTACATCAAAACTGACGCCTTTCCCCTTTGCTTCCGCGTAACCGCTCTTTAACGCATTGAAATACGTCCCGAAGAACACCCTCGGCTTGTTTCCCATGATTTCTACCAGATATTGGGTCTCCAGCTCTGTCTCTGTGTCCTTTACCCAGTTCCCCGAGTAGAACCACTCCGTAAGCTGGCAGGCGAAATCCAGTATATCCTCGCTGTGTTCCGCGATCTCCATGAACGTTCTGCGTTCCTCTTCCGTTCCTGTAAGACATTGCTCACAGGCGTAGGAAAATGCGTCATATTCCTGGACGGTCTTGCCGGTTTCCGGTCCAACTCCTTTATACATTTTCTGCTTCTCCTTCCCCGTCTTCACTACCGGTCTTGATTACCTTTAATATGCGGTCAAACTTTCCTTCTATTTCCTTGAGTACCGCTCCAGCTCGTCCTCTGTGAACTTGGATAGAAATACGATCTCATCTATCATGTGCTCCGCTTCCTTCTCACTGAATTCACTGAGAAGGATTTCTTTCAGCGTTCTCAGGATGAACGTGCATTCCTCCATGAGGATGGGTTTGCTTCCCATAGCCTCAACTCTGCCTTTTTCTGCTTTTATCATTTGACGTTCCTTTCTTTCTGGGCTATAATTTAACTGGTTATTTTTCTGAGTACCCGAGCTTGTCAGCTCACATGGGTACTCTTTTTTATCTCGCCAGATCAAAGATCTGCTTTAGTTGCGTTGCTGTGAACATCGTCTCCTTCGGGCTTCCCGCCGTCTTCGTGATCTCGTTCGCCAGTTCGCACTTCAAGGATACGTATCCGAGTCCGTCACTCTGCCATTCCCGAACCTTGTCCTTCAGCTCTTCAAGATAGGTTTCGTATTCGTTAATAGTCATGATGTGGAATCCGTCAAGCATCCTTCCTCACCTCCTCCACGATCCTGTTTCTGTAAGTGATCTCATGATCATCCTCAAAATCCCCGTATACCGGTTCATAGAGACTGATCACACCGTTGGCGGCTACAAGTTCAAATGATCCGAACTCCAACCGCTCCCTGTTCCCATAGCATCCGTATTTTCCATAGATCCGGATGATATCCTTTGGGATCTGAAGTTCCCTTCCAAGGATACTGACTAATTTTCTTTTTCCTACCTTCATTGTCCTTGCCTCCTTATAGGATTCCGCATTGTTCCAACAGGTACAGGTATGCCGCCAGCCCGATCGCGACCCCTGACAATATTACGAATGCGATCGTTACGAGTACCTTGATCACGAGATTCTGCATCTTGCGCCGCCTTATCTTGTTTGCCTTCACCGTGTCGCTCCTCCTCTAATATCCAGTTTTTGAAAAGAAATCTACAAACATCCAGACAAAAAATCCATAAATCATCACTGCAAGCCCAAGTGTCAGCTTAATATCTTCCTTGTTCACTGCTTGTCCTCCTCTCTGCCATCCCATATTATCCCTGTTTCCTGCCACAGCTTCATCGGACTAATATACACATTTGACCGATTACCTTCTCTTTTTATGATGCCTATTGGCAGAGAGCCGTCCCTAATACATTCCCGGACATATATTTCCGATTTTTTCATCAGAGTTGCAACAACCTTCACTGGAACATAACCTGTCGGAAACTCTGGCACTGCATATGTCATGTTTTTCACCTTCCTCACCTCCCTTATCCTGCTGCCGTGTCTGGCTTATTGTCGTGTTCTGGTATCTTAAACAATTCATTTAAACTAACGTCCAATGCTTTAGCTATTTTGGGAATATACTCAATCCGTATCAGCTTCCTTCTGTCATTAAGCATGTTACTAAAATCTGAATCACTAAACCCAGCTCTCTCGGCAACAGCCGTTTGTTTCATTCCCTTTTTCCGTATAATATTTCTTATGTTTTGCACGACATCATCATAAACTACATCTCGCAACTTTTTTACCTCCTTTTGTTTGCGCTTTGCGTTCTTTTTCTTAATTATATTCTCGTTTCGCGTACTTGTCAACACTTTTCAATATTTTTTGTTTGCATTATGCAAACTTCTATATTGACTTTCCAATATTATAGTGATACGATACGCATACAAGGAGGTGTTGTGATGAGTTTC
>CAZNXL010000307.1:0-2184 GCA_964577075.1 uncultured Dorea sp.
TCCAGCGCGGCCTCGATGACATTCTGGGCGCCGTTGATATTGGTGCGGATCGCTTCATTGGGATTATATTCACAGGCGGGCACCTGCTTCAGGGCCGCGGCGTGGATCACATAGTCCACTCCCTCAAAGGCCCTTCTCAGCCTGTCCCTGTCCCGCACGTCACCGATGAAATACCTCATGGTGGCCTCGTATTCCTTGAATTCGTTCTGCATCATGAGCTGCTTGAACTCATCCCTGGAGTAGATGATGATCTTTTTCGGATGATAGTGGGTCAATACATATTTCGCAAAGCACTTTCCGAAGGAGCCTGTCCCTCCGGTGATCAGGATCGTTTTATTGTCTAACATGGATCTTCCTCCTTATCTTTTAGCAGGACCGGATGAGGCTCCGCGGCCCTCCGAGAGGCCCGGACCAGCGCCTGTTCTGGGACATTATACCATACCCTTGACCGCAATGCAAACCGGGCGGCAGATCTCTTTTCCCCCTGCTCTATCTTTCCTGCTCTATTTTCCCTGCTCTATTTTCCCTGCTTTATTTTCCCTGCGCTTTTTTCCTACTTTAGCATTTCCCTCCTGTCCCCGCGCGATACATGCGGCCCGGGCGAAAAATACGGGCCCTTTTTGCGTTGTAAAAATCGCCGCCTTCCCTTATAATGGAACGGGACCGTCCATCCCGCAGGACCTTCCTGTCGCAAGAACAGGAGGACCCGCGGCAGGAAGAAGGTCCCTACAGAAAGGTCCATGAGAAGGCTCTCCATGGACAAAGAAAGACAGAAAGAGCGAGGACGGGACATTGATCCTGATCGGGGCGACAACAGAGAATCCTTATTTTGAGGTGAACGGGGCGTTGATCTCCCGGTCCAGTATTTTTGAACTTTATCCCCTGGAGAAAGAAGATATCAAGACGCTGATCCGAAGAGCTGTCTACGATGTTGAGAAGGGAATGGGAAGCTATCAGGCAGAAATAGATGAGGATGCGCTGGAATTTCTTGCAGATCTTTCCGGCGGAGACGCCAGAAACGCGCTTAATGCAGTGGAGCTTGGAGTTTTGACGACCGGGAGAAGCGGGGATGGGAAGATCCATCTTACGCTTGACGTGGCATCAGAGTGTATTCAGAAGCGGGTAGTGAGTTATGATAAGGCCGGTGACAATCACTATGATACAATTTCTGCATTTATTAAAAGTATGCGTGGTTCGGATCCGGATGCGGCAGTATATTATCTTGCAAAGATGCTTTATGCGGGAGAAGATATCAAGTTTATCGCCAGGAGGATTATGATCTGTGCCTCGGAGGATGTGGGGAATGCGGATCCGATGGCGCTTGCGGTCGCTGTCTCTGCGGCTCAGGCAGTCGAGAGGGTAGGTATGCCGGAGGCACAGATCATATTGTCGCAGGCGGCGCTTTATATTGCAACAGCTCCGAAGAGCAATTCTGCGGTGAATGCAGTGTATGCAGCCATGGAGAGCGTAAAGAGTAAAAAGACTACAGTGCCGGCGCATCTTCAGGATTCCCACTACCGGGGCTCTAAAAATCTCGGACGCGGGATTGGGTATCAGTATGCTCATAACTATCCGAATCATTATGTCAGACAGCAATATCTTCCGGATGAGATTATAGGCGAGACATTTTACGAGCCCGGTAATAACGGACATGAAAAAGAGATCAAAGACTGGATGGAATATATAAGGAGAGAGAGTTAGAATAATGCAGAAAGAACAAGAAGAGCAGCAGAAGCAAGATGTAACATTTCGATTTGCAAAAAGAGAAGATACGGCGCTAAGCCGATGGATATCTGTACGGATTTCCGGCTTGAAGGTGATGTGCTCAAGCGTTTTGCGGAGGGACAGGAATAAGGCTTTTTTAGTGCGTTGAGTTGACGCATTTTCAAGGGTAAGGTATACTGATTTTAATGATTTATAAAGTTAGGAGGAAATACAGATGAAGATTTACGATGCTGTGAACAAAACAGACGTAGAGGTTGACGGAACAAAAGGACTTATCCAGATCATGAAGGAGGGCCGTCAGGTAGATATTTACCTGAAGGAGAAAAAAAGTGATGAAGACGGCTATATGAGCTGGGATGTAGAGCACTGGTCAAGTGTGGACGGAAAGAGATTCATCCGCTGCTATTCTTTAGAAGGAAGAGTTCTTGGGGAATCTACCGGTCATAATATCTATGATCT
>CAZNXL010000308.1:0-2167 GCA_964577075.1 uncultured Dorea sp.
TACAGTGATCCTTTTGGCAAATGGACTTGCCGGGAATCCGGAGATTACATATGGAAGCGGTGACTATAAAAAATTTGCGGAAGCGCTGCATGTGATCAATGAATATCTCGCGAAGAAAATCGCCGGAGACGGAGAAGGCGCAACGGCGCTTTTTGAGGTAAAGGCAGTGAATTGCGAAAGCAAAGAGCAGGCGAAGGTACTGGCAAAATCAATCGTGTGCTCAAATCTTACAAAAGCAGCGATTGCAGGGCACGATGCAAACTGGGGACGTATCTTGTGCGCGATGGGATACTCGGGAGCACAGTTTGATCCGGAAAAGGTTGATCTGTTCTTTGAAAGCGCAGCCGGAAAGATCCAGATCATCGAGAACGGAACAGCCGTAGATTACAGTGAAGACGAGGCGACTAGGATCCTTTCGGAGCCGGTAGTAACTGCGATCGCAGACGTAAAGATGGGTGAAGCGGAGGCAGTTGCGTGGGGATGTGATCTGACACATGGCTATATCGACATTAACGCAGACTACAGAAGTTAATTTTGGTACAGGTTATTGTGTAAGTGTACACAGGAAGGAGTCAATATGAACAAGGATATGCAAAAATATCTTGAAAAAGCTGAGGTCTTGATAGAAGCACTGCCATATATCCAGCGATTTAACCGCAGGGTCATTGTGGTCAAATACGGCGGAAGCGCGATGGTGGACGAGCGCCTCAAGGAGCAGGTGATCCAGGATGTCACCCTTTTAAAATTAGTTGGATTTAAGCCGATCATTGTCCACGGAGGAGGCAAGGAGATCAGCCGCTGGGCGGGAAAGGTTGGCATAGAACCTGAGTTTGTCAATGGTCTTCGCGTTACGGATGAAAATACGATGGAGCTTGCCGAGATGGTACTTGGCAAAGTGAATAAAGGGCTGGTCCAGCTTGTGGAAGGTCTGGGTGTGCGCGCCATTGGACTCAGCGGCAAGGACGGCAAGCTTTTGTCGGTGAATAAAAAGCTTGCTGACGGAAAAGATATCGGGTTTGTGGGTGATGTAAAGGATGTGAACGCAAGTATTCTGTATGATCTTCTGGAAAAAGATTTTCTCCCGATCATCTGCCCGATCGGGCTTGATGATGATTATCACACGTATAATATCAATGCCGATGATGCGGCATGCGCCATCGCGAGAGCTATGCGTGCGGAAAAATTGGCTTTTCTTACAGATATGGAAGGGGTGTACAAAGATCCGGATGATCCGGAGACTTTGATTTCAGAGCTTAGAATTTCAGAGGCGAGGGAGCTTATGAGCAGTGGCTATATCGGCGGAGGAATGCTGCCGAAGCTTCACAATTGTATTGATGCCATTGAACATGGCGTGTCCAGAGTGCATATTCTGGATGGCAGGATCCCCCACTGTCTGCTCCTTGAGATATTTACCAATAAAGGTATCGGAACAGCAATCTTAAATGACGGGGAGCAGAAATTTTACCTTGGTGAGTAGCAATCAAAAAGAATCGAAAGGAATCAAAAAATGGAAATGAACGAATACATGCAGGAGACCGACCGGAATCTGGTTCATACATATGATCGTTTCCCGATCACTCTCGACAAAGGAGACGGTGTGTATATCTATGATACGGACGGAAAAAAATATCTGGATTTTGCCGCGGGAATTGCAGTATGCGGTCTGGGATATGGCAATGAGGAGCTGAAAAATACTTTAAAAGAGCAGATTGACAAGTTAATGCACACTTCTAATCTGTATTATAACACTACATGCGGAAAAGCCGCCAGTGCATTGAAACGCGTCACAGATATGGATCGCGTGTTCTTCACGAACAGCGGGACGGAGGCGATCGAAGGGGTTCTGAAGGCGGCGAGAAAGTACGCATGGAAAAAGGGAACCGGAAGATTTGAATATATTGCCATGAAAAATTCTTTTCACGGGCGCAGCATGGGAGCGTTGTCCGTGACAGAGCATGAAGCATACCGCGCTCCATTTGAGCCGTTGGTTTCGGGCGTGAAATTTGCAGAATTCAACAATCTTGATCATGTGAAAGAATTAGTTACAGACAAAACATGTGCCATTATTTTAGAGCCGCTGCAGGGCGAAGGCGGAATTAATATGGCGACGCAGGAATTCATGGAGGGGATCCGGGAAATCTGTGATAAAGAGGGAATTCTTATGATC
>CAZNXL010000309.1:0-2160 GCA_964577075.1 uncultured Dorea sp.
AAAGAAAGTGATCGGTGTAGTCAGCGGCAAGGGCGGCGTCGGCAAATCCATGGTAACAGCATCTTTGGCAAGAATGATGCGCGAAAAAGGATACAATGTGGGAATTATGGACGCGGATATTACCGGTCCATCAATTCCGAAGATGTACGGAATTCATGAAAAAGCCGTTGGAAGTGAGGAGGGCATCTATCCGTGTGAGGCACAGGACGGGACAAAGATCATGTCTGTCAATCTTCTCCTTGAGAATGAGTCTGATCCGGTGATTTGGAGAGGTCCGGTAATCGCGGGGGTAGTAACCCAGTTCTGGACAGATGTGATGTGGGGAGACCTTGATTATCTGTTTGTAGATATGCCGCCGGGAACAGGAGATGTTCCGCTTACGATCTTCCAGTCCCTGCCGGTTGACGGCGTAGTGATCGTGACGTCTCCGCAGGATCTGGTTAAGATGATCGTGACAAAAGCTTATAGAATGGCAAGACAGATGAACATTCCGGTACTTGGAATCATAGAAAATTACTGTTATCTTGTATGCCCGGATTGCGGAAAGAAGATTTCCTTATTCGGTGAAAGTCATATTGAGGAGATTGCAGGACAGCTGGGACTTCCGGTTCTTGGGAAGATTCCGGTTGACGCTGCTCTGGCTGAGGCGGTGGAAAACGAGCGGTTCTTCGAGATCAAGAACGAATATCTGGATGAAGCGGCAGATAAGATATCTGAAGGCGGAGTTCGTCTGTTATCTTAAACCAAATTTAATTCTTCCTGGTATTCTTTTAACCACTCGTATCCGCCGCCGGTATCTGCAAAGAATGAATTGTCTGTCACAGATAGCCTTCCTGTTCTTTACGGAATTCTTCTGATTTCTCAGCAGCGCTGATCTCTGTAATTTCAATCTTGCCGGCATTGTTCTTCAGCCAATATATGAATTTTGTCACAGCGACACCGTCTTTTACATGAGCATTAATGATGGCATTGATTTCTGTGCCATTCTTCAAAAATTCTAACATATTCAATTGCAAAATAACAGGAATAATCATATAATTATTCCGACTTTACAAGGGAAAAGCTGTTTGTACCGGAACTCCTTCTTTATAGCCTGTGGCATTATGCAGGAGTTGTTTGAAGCATTTTGTAAAAGCAGAGAGGAAGCATAGGATGTATTTAAAATTGATGATACTATTGGCATTTTTTGTGCTCTGCATGTGCATAGAGATCTGGCGGGAGCTTCATAGCTTCCGCGTTGTAACATATAAGATCACATCAAAGAAATTACGGGGAATAAAGGAAGCAAGGAAGATAGTTTTTTTAAGTGATCTGCACAATCATACGTACGGTGATAAGAACAGGAAGCTGCTTCAAAGGATAAAGGAGATCGATCCGGATCTGGTTTTGATCGGCGGAGATATGCTGGTGGGGAAAAAAAACAGTTATTATGGTCCGGCGCTAGAATTCGTGGGGGCAGTTGCGGAACAGTTTCCGGTCTATTATTCCAGCGGAAACCATGAACAGAGAATGAGGGATATCCCTGAAAATTACCGCTATTCCTATCTGGAATATAAAAAGGAGCTTGCAGCCTGCGGCGTGTGTTTCCTTGAGAATGCTTCTATGGAGTTTTTGCTTGACGAGTGTCCGGTAAATATTACAGGGCTTGAGATTCCAGTGAAGTGTTACAGGCATTTTTATCAAGAAAAATTGTCAGATCAGGAAATTACAGATAGGATCGGAAGATCGAGGAACGATACGTATCAGATCCTTTTAGCGCATAATCCGGGTTATATGAAAGAGTATCTTCGATGGGGTGCGGATCTGATACTGTCCGGGCATCTTCACGGTGGGATCGTGAGGATTCCCGGAATTGCAGGAGTGATTTCTCCGGCATTTGATATTTTCCCCAAATATTCCGGTGATCATTACAGGGAAGGGGATACGGATATTGTTGTCAGCAAGGGATTGGGGGTACATACGATCTGTGTCCGGCTGTTTAATCCTGCGGAGGTCGTGGTTTTAAGGCTTGATGAAGAGTAAGGAATATCCTCTTGTGAAAAGAACGAAAATCCTTTATAATATACAATTACAGCTTTATTGTGAGGAAAACATATGGGAATTCCAGTAAAACTACAGGTGTTTGAGGGTCCCTTAGACCTTCTTTTGCATTTGATCGAT
>CAZNXL010000310.1:0-2155 GCA_964577075.1 uncultured Dorea sp.
GACAAAATACCCGCAGGGCGGTGAGCGCCAGCTTATCTATGCGACAACCGGAAGGGCTATCAATTCAGCAATGCTTCCTGCGGATGCAGGCTGTGTTGTAGATAACGTTGAGACGATGATCAATATTTATCGCGCGGCAGCAGAAGGAAAGCCGTCTGTAGAACGTGTTGTTACAGTGAGCGGAGACGCGATAAAGTCACCGGGTAATTTTCTTGTGCCATTCGGTATGAATCAGGCAGAGATTGTTGAAGCTGCAGGAGGATTTAAAGAGAATCCTGAGAAGATGATCTCCGGTGGTCCTATGATGGGATTTTCTATGTATACATTGAATGTTCCCGTAACAAAGACTTCATCATCCATTCTTTGTCTTACAAAAGATGAGGTTGCGAAGAACGAGCCTACAGCATGTATTAACTGCGGACGTTGTGTAGACGCCTGTCCGAGCCGTCTCATTCCGTCAAGACTTGCAGATTATGCAGAACATCAGGATGAAGCTGCATTTACTGCCCATGAGGGACTGGAATGCATGGAGTGTGGCTCGTGCAGTTTTGTTTGTCCTGCAAAACGCCAGTTAAAACAGGCAATTGGTTCCATGAGAAAGATTGCGTTAGCAAATCGGAAGAAAAAATAAGTAATGAGAGAGGAAGAGGTGAATTAACGTGAGTGAAAATCTATTGAAAATGTCATCTTCACCACATATACGATCCAAAGTTACCTCAAGCAATATTATGCTTATGGTTACCATTGCACTTTTACCAGCTTCGGCCTTTGGTGTATGGAACTTTGGAATGCAGGCACTGGGGATGCTTCTTACAACAACCCTGGCTGCTGTTTTAACAGAGTACATATATGAAAAATTAATGCACAAGAAGATCACGATCAATGACTTCAGTGCAGTCGTCACAGGTCTGTTATTGGGACTCAATATGCCGCCGACGGCCCCTCTCTGGATGGGCGCTCTCGGCAGTGTGTTCGGTATTCTTATAGTAAAGCAGTTATTTGGCGGATTGGGACAGAACTTTATGAACCCGGCGCTGGGAGCAAGATGTTTTCTCCTAATCTCCTTCACGGGACAGATGACGACGTTTATCTATGATGGTGTTTCAGGTCCGACACCGCTTGCATTGTTAAAGGATGGCCAGTCGGTTGACTCTATGAATATGCTGATCGGACGTATTCCGGGTACGATCGGTGAGACATCCGTGATCGCGATCATCATCGGAGCGATCTTTCTGATCCTGATGGGGATCATTGATCTTCGGATCCCCGGGACGTATATCGTGACGTTTATTATATTTATCGGTATATTCGGACAGTTCACAAAGGCGGATGTGGGGCTCTTTGATCCTCAGTACATTACCTCCCACCTTTGCGGCGGCGGTCTGATGCTTGGCGCATGGTTCATGGCTACGGATTATGTAACTTCACCGATCACGAAAAAAGGTCAGTATGTATACGGTGTACTGCTTGGTGTCTTAACCGGACTTTTCCGTCTCTTTGGCGGATCTGCGGAAGGAGTGTCCTATGCGATCATCATCAGTAACCTTTTCGTTCCGCTGATTGAGAGAGTTACACTTCCAAAACCATTTGGCAAAGGAGGGGAAAAATAATGAATAAGATTATTAGAAATACGATTATTCTTACAGTTATTACTCTGATCGCCGGACTTGGGCTGGGATTTGTATATGAGATTACAAAGGAACCAATCGCACAGGCACAGGATAAGGCCAAAAAAGAAGCCTGGCAGCAAGTATTTCCGGATGCGGATCTGAATGCTTTCGAGCCGGTAGATGTTGATAAGAAGATTGCAGAAGAAGTGGTAAACAATCTGGGTGTAAAAGCAACCGTTGACGAGGTCTGTAAAGTAGGGGAGGACGGATATGTGATCACTACGACAGACAAAGAAGGATATGGCGGTGATATCCAGATAACAGTAGGCATTACAGCCGATGGTACTGTAAGCGGGATTTCTATTCTGTCCATCAGTGAGACGGCAGGTCTTGGCATGAGAGCGACGGAGCCTGCATTCTATGAACAGTACCAGGGGAAACAGGCTGAGAAATTTGTAGTATCCAAAGACGGCGGAGAAGGGGAACCGATCGATGCTCTCAGTGGCGCAACGATTACATCACGAGCGGTTACCGGAGCTGTAAAC
>CAZNXL010000311.1:0-2148 GCA_964577075.1 uncultured Dorea sp.
GCAAAAATCCCTCCATGGGAACATATCCACAGAAAATTCCGAAGGGTTGAGTTGTCCATTTAGATGTCATGGGTTGAGTTCGTGATTTGGACAGCACAGGGTTGAAGCTGTGATGTAGATGTCGGAGCGGCAAGTCGGGATTTGCGGAGGTGATTCTGCAGAAAGACCTTGCCTTCAAAAGTCCCTCCACAGCAGGCAATATAGTAACCGGACGTAGTACGGATGGTATGCAAGCCTGGCGCACAGAGGATGGCAGGACATTAAAAGAAGCGCTGACTGAATAGAATACCTATACGGGAAACAGTGCTAAGGAGGAAACATATGAAAAAAATTGAAGGCTCTCCTAAGAGCTTAAAGCAGCTGCTGCAGAATACGAAGTATTCTATTCATTACTATCAGCGAGAGTATATGTGGCAGAGGAAGCATATCGAGGAATTGATCGACGATCTGACGTCGGAGTTTTTGGATTACTACGTTCCCGGTGATAGCCGTCAGAAGGTGCAAGATTACGGCGCTTATTTCATGGGTTCTATCGTCCTTGCCGGAAGAGAGAATGCCATCATCGACGGGCAGCAGAGGTTTTCTTCGCTTACCCTTCTGCTGATGTATCTCAATAATCGGCTGCGGACGCTTGGGCAGAGCTACAGCATGATCGAGCAGATGATTTTTTCCGAGGCTTATGGTACGAAATCCTTCAATATCAATGTTGAGGATCGGTCAGAATGCATGAATGCGATTTTCAATGACCAGCCATTTGATACAACTGATGTTGGCGAATCGGTGAAAAACCTCTATGGCAGATACAACGATATCATCGACGTTTTTCCGGCAGACGATATTACGGATGAGATGCTTTTGCATTTTTGCGATTGGCTGGTCGAGAAGGTTTTCTTCATTGAAATCGTGGCGACCACGGATCAGGACGCACATAAGGTTTTCGTTACCATGAATGACCGTGGCCTTAGCCTTACATCGACCGAAATGTTGAAAGGCTACCTGTTATCAGAAATCAAAGATGATATCAGGCGCGAAAAGCTCAACAATATATGGAAGGACAAGGTTCTCACTCTTAAGAAGGACGATGATAAGGGTGATGAGACGTTTATAAAGGCATGGCTGAGAGCACAGTATGCTGAGACTATTCGTGAAACGAAAGCCGGAGCGGTTAATCAGGACTTTGATATTATCGGTGGTTCTTTCCATAAGTGGGTGCGCGATGAGCGCGATAAGCTGGGGCTTTCTTCTACGGATGATTTTGAGCTTTTTATTATGAAGTTCTCGAAGTTTGCTGATGTCTATAAAAAAATCCGCGAGGCAGAGAACACCTTCGCGGAAGATACAAAATACATCTATTACAATGCACAGGTCAATTTTACTCTTCAGCCGCAGTTGTTGCTTGCACCGATCTGCTATGAAGACACGTGGCCGGTCATCATTGAGAAGATGAATATGGTCGCTCGGTTTATTGACTTACTTATTACTGCCAGAGTAACAAACTATAAATCGGTCGATTACAGCACGATCAAGAACTATGTATTCAACGTGACGAAGAATATCCGTCGCTGCTCTGTCGAGGACTTGAAGGCTCGTCTGAAAGCTCAATATGCGAACCTCGCTTATGATCCGGCAACGGCGCTTCCGGAATTGCGTTTGAACAGTTTTACCAAAAAGTACATCAAGAATATGCTTGCCCGCATCACTGGCTATATTGAGGAGCAGACCGGTGCGGCTTCAAACTACTGCAATTATATGAATACGCAGACAAAGAATCCGTTTGAAATCGAGCATATTATCACGGATCATTACGAGTGGTTTACCAGTGAATACGCGGATCAGGAGGAATTCAGACGCTGGAGAAACAGCTTCGGCGCACTGCTGCTCCTTCATAAGAGCATCAACGCCAGCCTGAATGATTCCAAATACGATTACAAGCTCTCCAAGTATTGCTCCAATGAAGGCAATATTTATACAGAGTCACTTGGCGATCAGGCATACCAGAATAATCCGAAGTTCAGGAAGTTCATAGCGGATAATGGACTGGGCTTCAAGCCTTATGCACAGTTTGGCAAAGTGGAAATCGCAGAACGGATTCAGCTTCTTGTACAGCTGGTTAATCCGGTCTGGAATACGGAAATGTTTGTATGATGG
>CAZNXL010000312.1:0-2137 GCA_964577075.1 uncultured Dorea sp.
GAGAGAGTACACATCTTGATATAAGGTATTTTGATTCCGGCTGGATATGATCAGCATATAATTATATTCTTTTAGAATTAATCCCAGGGAATGCGCAGTGCGCATTATATCATTGTAGAGGGTCAACTGTCCTGTTATGAGGCTGCTAAAAAAAGTGTTGATGCGGATATTGCGGTTGAGCGAAACCTGACTACTGTTAAAAGGTTTCTCAAATAATGTTACAATACCGGCAAGAAATGGAAATTCATACTCTTGTATTGGTGCGTTGATGCCAAGAGCAGAGAGGAAATATTGATTCTTCTTGTCTGCCCATAAGGGGACTATCAGATAATCAGGCCAGTTATCGTAAGAAAAGATAATGGGGTAATGAATACCATTGGCAAAATCGTTAATCATTGTCTGCGTTGTAGGAACCTGTTCAGATTTATTCTGCAAAAAATAATCTTCCGTAATCCCGTGTGAATAGATTAAATTCATGTCGCGGTCCTGAAAGGCAACAGGATGGCCGATGATATCTGAAATCGTATCTATTAATAATTTTAGAGAATTTTCAGAAGAATAGACTGCGTTCAAAAACTCACAGGAATGCTGGCGAAGCAAAGAAAAAGCCTTACAGCAGTTTTGCAGGGATTGGTACAGTGCAAGGCTATCGGGAACATCTATAACCAGAATATAGTTTGCCTTTGCGATCTGCGCGTCCGATATAGCATCGTTGGATTCCTGGATAAACAAAAAATTCCCTTCTGTTTGTAAAATATTACAAATATTGCCGGAAGTTATTCGGGTGATATAGATACATTCCAAATCCGGGACAGAGACATTTTCATAAAAATCATATCGGTAAATGTCTGCGGAAGAGCTATCGTTAATCTTGAACTTTAGCTTATACTCGCGGGCCAGATGCATGGCCAGTATGTTCATACAATTCCACATGATGACTCTCCTTTACCTGGTATATTATATGAATAATTATACTTGTGATATCTGACAAAGTAAAGGATATATTTTTTATAGAAAGATAAGGACTTATTGATTTTGAACATTATAATTATTGATATAATAAATATTATGCGAGGAGGATTTAAGATGAGCACGAAGGAGTATTTGGAAAAAATCAGCAACAGAGATGATGCAAGATGGTCTCATCCGGAATGTAAGGATGTGTATCAAGCCGGGTTTGAACAGAGTTCAGATGCGCTGTATGATCAGTCAATTCCATTTGAGACAAGAAAGGCGATGGCAGAAAAGGCAAAAGAGATGTATCCACCGATACCTCCGGTCGATGAGTCAAGAATGAATGTGTATTATGCACCCGGATGCCCGGAAGAGCCAGACGCGAAAGAAGTAAAAATATATGTTGCATATCCTGAAAAACGTAGGCAGAAAATGCCATGTGTATTTTCTATTATTTCCGGGGGACTGATAATCTCAGCGCCGGAGTATGAACCATTGATCCCGATGGCTGACACTTACCAGGCAGTATATGTTTCATTTGTCTACCGTACAATTTTTGATGAAAAAGGTGCGTATCCGGGAACGGTCAATGATTGTCATGCGGCATATCAATATATTTATAATCATGCTGATGAGCTTGGAATTGATGCAGATAAGATTGTTATCACCGGAGCCAGCTCCGGCGGGCATCTGTCGCTCGCATTGTGCCACCGTTTAAAAAAATACGGATATTCACCAAGAGGATGTGTGTCAATAGAACCGATACCGGATGAGCGCCTGATTTATGGAAGCAGTAAGCTGTGCGGATGTGGCTGGGTCGGGAAGTCTATGAATCTTTCATCGACAACATGGCTAAAAGGGCTTGAAGGAGATGAAGTTCCGCCAGAGGCGTTTGCAAACCATGCATCTGTGGAGGATTGCGTTGGTCTTCCTCCTACATTTATTCATACGATGGAGAATGATCCTTGTGCAGATCCGTCTATGGCATATGCGTCAAAGCTAAGAGAAGCAGGAGTCTATACGGAGATACATATGTGGGGCGGAACGAATCATGTTGCGCTGCCGTCTACAGCCAGAATGAATCCCGAATCTGAGTACGGACAAAGGTATCAGAATTGTGTTGACAGTAATATCAAAGACTGCATAAAATACGACCTTAGACGTCAGTGGCTGGCAGAGTAAG
>CAZNXL010000313.1:0-2120 GCA_964577075.1 uncultured Dorea sp.
GAAGATCGGATCATAACCAAATCCATTTTCTCCTGCAATCTTATACCCGATTTTCCCCTCCATCGTTCCTCTCACCACTTCACTTGTCCCATCCGGAAATACCGCTGCAATCGCACACACAAAACGAGCTGCACGCTTTTCATCCGGCACTCCGTTCAGGCGGTCAAGAAGTGCCTGATTTTTGATGTCATAAGAAGTATCCTCTCCCATATATCTGGCAGAATAGATCCCCGGCTCTTTGTTCAGGTAATCAATCTCAAGTCCAGAATCGTCCGCCAGGATTACTGCATTTTTATACTTTGGATCCCCGGCTGCTATTTTTGCAATGCCGGTAGCTTTAATCAATGCATTTTCCTCAAATGTCTTACCGTCCTCCACAATATCAGCCTTAATACCTGCCTCCTTCTGTGAAAGGATCTCTATCCCAAGGTCCAAGAGGATCATCCGGATCTCAACCATCTTATTTTCATTACCTGTTGCAAATATGATCTTCTCCATACATTACTCTCCTTTTTTTCTTTTAGGTGGTCTTGGACCCGGAAATTGATAATAATATGTTTTTAACATACCATTGTATATTTTCCGGTTTTTATCCGCCTTGCGTCCAAAATACCGCTCCGCTTCTTCATATGACGTGATCATGTACGCAGACCATGAATCCAACTGTCGGAATCTCTCACCAAATATCTGGTAAAGCTTCGGCAGATCTTTTTTTTCTTCCAGTCTCTCACCATAAGGCGGGTTTGTAATGACAAATCCGTATTTTTTCGGATGGCTCAGATCAGCTACCGATCTCTCCTGGAAATGTATCAGATGCCCAACTCCTGCTTCCTTCGCATTTCTTCTGGCTGTCTTTATAACTTGTCCATCAATGTCATACCCCTGGATATCAACAGAGATATCATCATCTATTAAATCATTTGCTTCATTTACCACATCATACCAAAGTTTTTTGGGAATCAGGTTCACCCACTCTTCCGCCGTAAATGAACGGTTCATTCCCGGAGCGATGTTAGCTGCCATCATAGCTGCTTCAATCGGAAATGTGCCGCTGCCGCAGAAAGGATCCACAAGAATCCGATCCCGTCTCCACGGTGTCAGCATAATAAGCGCAGCTGCCAATGTCTCAGTAATGGGCGCTTTTCCTGCGATCTTGCGATATCCTCTTTTATGTAAGGACACTCCCGAACTGTCAATACCGACTGTCACAGTATCTTTCATCAAAAATACTCTTACCGGGTAAGATGCACCATCCTCCGGGAACCACTCGATATGGTAGCGTTCCTGCAGCCTCTTTACCATAGCTTTTTTCATAATCGACTGAATATCAGACGGACTGAACAGCTTACTTTTTACAGATGCGGCTTTCGCCACCCAGAACTTTCCATCTTCAGGAATATATTCCTCCCATGGCAAAGCCTTTGTCTTATCAAACAGCTCCTCAAAAGTGGTCGCATTAAAACTTCCGACCTTCAGAAGCACTCTCTCAGCCGTTCGCAGAAAGAGGTTCGCCCGGCAAAGCGCATCCGCATCACCATAAAACGTAACTCTTCCATCCTCAACCTCTGCAATCTCATATCCTAATTCAATAATCTCTCTCTTCAAAACTGCCTCCAGCCCAAAATGACAGGGGGCGATCAATTCCATTTTTTTCATCTATTTCTCCATATTCTTCATATATTACTTATCCATCTTACTTGCTTTTACCAGACTTTGTCAATTAGGTACAGGGTATTTTTCATTTTGGTACACCACACTTTGCAAATGGGAACGTAACACTTTTGAAAAATATTACGTCACTATCTGACACACTACCTGCCTCCAATTACCAAAAACAAAGGATATGCGCTGCCGCATACCCTCTGTTTTTGAATCAATTTAGTAGTTGTTACTTGTGTTGGTTGCATCCTTATTTGTTGAATTCTGGTTGGATGCATTCTTGTTTGTTGAGTTCTGGTTGGATGCATTCTTATTTGTTGAATTCTGATTAGATGCGTTCTGATTAGATGCGTTCTGATTGGACGCATTTTTGTTTGATGAATTATAGTTCTTTGCCATGTTAATTAGCTCCTCCTAATCTTTTTGATTCGAGGTTATTATGTGTAGCTTTTTTATTTTTA
>CAZNXL010000314.1:0-2086 GCA_964577075.1 uncultured Dorea sp.
GAACTTAAGATATACCAGTGCGGTCTGCCGAAAGAGATGGCAATTGAGCTGTTCAAGCCATTCGTTATGAAGGAGCTCGTTCAGAACGGAACTGCACACAATATTAAAAATGCTAAGAAGATGGTAGAGAGACTTCAGCCGGAAGTATGGGATGTACTGGAAGGAGTTATCAAGGAGCATCCGGTTATGCTGAACCGCGCCCCTACGCTTCACAGACTTGGCATCCAGGCATTTGAGCCGATTCTTGTAGAAGGTAAGGCGATCAAGCTTCACCCTCTTGTATGTACAGCTTATAATGCTGACTTTGATGGAGACCAGATGGCGGTCCACCTTCCGCTGTCCGTAGAAGCTCAGGCAGAGTGCCGTTTTCTTCTTCTCTCGCCGAATAACCTTTTAAAGCCGTCAGACGGAGGACCGGTAGCAGTTCCTTCACAGGATATGGTACTTGGTATCTACTATCTGACACAGGAAAGACCCGGCGTTAAGGGAGAAGGGAAAATCTTCAAAAATGTGAACGAGGCGATCCTCGCATATGAGAATGACGCGCTTACGCTTCACTCCCGTATTACGGTTCGTGTGTCCAAGACGATGCCGGACGGAAGTGTGAAGACCGGTAATGTGGTATCCACGTTGGGCAGATTTTTGTTCAATGAGATCATCCCGCAGGATCTCGGATTCGTGGATCGTACGAATCCGGATAATGAACTGCTTTTGGAAGTAGATTTCCATGTAGGGAAGAAACAGCTCAAGCAGATCCTGGAGAAAGTTATTAATACACATGGATCAACTGCTACGGCAGAGGTGCTTGACTCTGTAAAAGCGATCGGTTACAAATATTCCACAAAAGCTGCTATGACAGTATCTGTTTCGGATATGACCGTGCCTCCGCAGAAGCCGCAGATGATTCAAGAAGCTCAGGATACCGTAGACAGGATCACAAAGAACTTTAAGCGTGGCCTTATTACGGAGGAAGAACGTTACAAGGAAGTCGTAGAGACATGGAAGGCAACTGATGATGCTCTTACAGAAGCGCTGCTTTCCGGTCTGGATAAATATAACAACATCTTTATGATGGCGGATTCAGGGGCCCGCGGTTCTGACAAGCAGATCAAGCAGCTTGCCGGTATGCGCGGACTTATGGCTGATACGACCGGCAGGACGATCGAGCTGCCGATCAAGTCAAACTTCCGTGAAGGTCTGGACGTATTGGAGTACTTCATGTCAGCCCACGGAGCACGTAAGGGCCTTTCCGATACAGCTCTTCGTACAGCTGACTCAGGATATCTGACAAGACGTCTTGTCGATGTATCACAGCAGCTTATCATCTATGAAGTTGATTGCGTAAAGAAGGGCGAAGAGATTCCCGGAATGTATGTAAAAGCATTCATGGACGGCAACGAGGAGATTGAGAGCCTGCAGGAGCGTATTACAGGACGTTACCTGTGCGAAGATATTGTTGATAAGGATGGAAATGTCCTTGTTAAGAAGAACCACATGGTTACACCGAAGCGCGCAGAGCTTATCATGAAAAATGGTGTGAACAAGAACGGTGAGCGATTGACAAGGATTAAGATCCGTACGATCCTTACCTGCCGTTCCCACAATGGAATCTGTGCAAAATGTTACGGAGCGAATATGGCGACAGGTGAGCCGGTTCAGGTTGGCGAGGCGGTAGGTATCATCGCAGCGCAGTCTATCGGAGAACCCGGTACACAGCTTACTATGCGTACGTTCCATACCGGTGGAGTTGCCGGTGATGATATCACACAGGGTCTTCCCCGTGTTGAGGAGCTTTTTGAGGCGAGAAAACCGAAGGGGCTTGCCATTATCACAGAGTTTGCAGGTGTCGCAACCATTAATGATACAAAGAAAAGGCGTGAGATCATCGTTTCTAATCAGGAGACCGGAGAATCAAAGGCATATTTGATCCCGTATGGTTCGCGTATTAAGATCACGGACGGGGCAGTTCTTGATGCCGGTGATGAGCTGACAGAGGGTAGTGTTAATCCGCACGACATCCTGAAGATCAAAGGTCTTCGCGCTGTTCAGGATTATATGCTTCAGGAAGTACAGAGAGTATACAGAC
>CAZNXL010000315.1:0-2058 GCA_964577075.1 uncultured Dorea sp.
GTTGATTTGAACGATTACGATTTGGAAAAAGAGCAGTTTAACGTAGAATTGGACAATGAAATTATAGAAATTCTTTCACTTGGAATCTCATTTTATTGGTTAAGCGCACAAGCCATGAACAGACAACTACTGAAGAATACCATATATAGTAAAGAGTACATTGCATATTCTCCCGCAAATCTGTTAAAAGAAATTAGGACTTTGCGAGATATGATCGGGCAAGAATACAGAGGAAAAATAAATACTTATTCATTCAGGCATGGCTCTATTGAAACATTAAGCGTTTGAGGTACAAAATGGAACAGTTATCTAGTTTTTTATTGAGCGCACGCGGCGATGTTTTTAAGCTTTTGCCAATGAGGGAATCAGAAGAAAACGGTGTTGAAAACCATCTGACTCAATATCTTGAGAACTTGATCATAAATTTCTCAGGGGCAACTATAACTTATCCAATTTTAAAAGAGCAGAAGCAGTATTTGTACGTGTTGAATTGTCTTCAATATATGAAAAACCATTCGATTGAATTTGCGACATGGAGAAAGATAGTGCTAAATTCGACAAAGAGTATCAACGACCTTTACACTTATTTTTGCGGAGGGGGCAGATGAGAAACGATGAATTAGCTTCCTATCGCAGATGGCTTAGGTGTTCCCGCAACATAGAAAAGGCTCAGGAAAAGCAGGATTTGCAGGATAGTATAGAAGAATCTCTTAAAGATTCTCAAGGCTTTCAAACCGATGCCCTTGTGAATGGAGTTCCAAAGCCGCTTGTTGCTACGAGAGACGAAACGGACAAATGCAGCGTGACTATGATCCCCGGGGATACAATCTATATCGGAGATTTGGTTTATGTCTTTAAGGAATATTGGATTTGCGTCGAAATGTATGTAGACGAATATGGCATGAGATACGCCGAGCTTTGGATGTGCAATCAAATTTTCCACTATCAAGATCACAATCTAAATACGATTGCTAAGTATGCGATTTTAGACGACGGTTCTTATTCAAAGGGAACGGACAGGGCGCTTTCAGTCCCTGAGAACTCATTTGTTTGTTATATCTCCCTAGACGACGAAAGTAGAGCTCTTTATATCGATAAAAGATTATCGATTAGCGTTATATACGATTCAAACGGTAAACCCGTGCTCGAAGTTGGCAAAATTACATGGATTGACATCAAGAGCAGAAACTTCGGAGAAGGTAGTCATCTGATGCTTTTCGGGGTCAAGGACGATCCGTTCCATCCGGGCGATGACGATATTGAGAAAATGATTTGCGATTACAAGCCAAAGGAAGAAGAGCCTTCTAAAGAAGAGGAGGAGCCTGACGTAATTGGCTATTTATCGATTGTTGGAAGAAAGAGCATGAGAATCGGCAGCGGAAGGGTATATTCGCTCGCTGCCGTATCCTATAACGGCGAGAATATTGAGATAACAGATCCTGTCGAGTGGTCTCTTGAAGGTGCCCCTAAGGGAGTAGTAATCGAGCCAAGCGGAACTTCTTGCAAAGTGTCGGTGGCGGAAGACGACGATTTGTCCGGAAGCGACTTTAGCTTAAAGTGTGTTAGTCCATCGGGGAAGTATACCGAGGCGATATTCAATGTGGAGGTGGTATGAAATGGCAAAAACATATCTTGATCAAATCGTTGAATATCCATCCAAAGTTATGCTCCGTATCGCGGAGGATGCAACGTGCGCGGGGCTTCTCGCAGATAAAGCTATAGAGTCAATTCAAGATGCAGATCGTGACAGTGTATTGGAGTGCTATATAAAGGACTATCAGTACGTAGATGAAACAACGCAAACCACAGCGGCTTATGTTTGGGTAGAAATTGAAATTAATCGTGTTGATAATAGGACGATAAAAGGCGTGCGATTATATGTCAGCGTAGCTTGTCACAAAAACTATATGAGCCTCGATCGAAAAATTTTCAAGGGGATAATCGGAAACAGGCGCGACAATCTCATCAGATACATCGATAAGATTTTGAATAATTCCGACTTCTTAGGGCTAGGTGCTCTTTCATTAAAATCAGTAAAAACTTTGACGCCAATCAATG
>CAZNXL010000316.1:0-2053 GCA_964577075.1 uncultured Dorea sp.
AATGGAAAACTGGATTCCGTATTGTCTGAACACATATGCCATAATACGTTTAAATAATTTCCCCGGATTTTTTACATTCGGCTTCACACCTCTTGGCGCCCTGCCTCCCGGCATCTTATTCACTCTTCCTGCCATTCTTATTCACCTGCCTTTTCATCAAAATCACCGCCGCCCTGTGTCTGGGACTCGTATACCTCACGGTAGATCTTATTATGTTCAAGTAACGCCTCATGAGTGTCAAAACCGTTAATCCTCCCTTCTTCCATGACGATAATCCGGTCAGCATCCTGAACACTTGAAATTCTCTGCGAGATAATAAACTTTGTCATATCCGGAATCTCTTCACGGAATGCCCGCCGGATCTTAGCATCAGTAGCCGTATCTACAGCGCTGGTGCTGTCATCAAGAATAAGTACCTTCGGTTTCTTAAGAAGCGCTCTTGCAATACAAAGCCTCTGTTTCTGTCCGCCAGAGACGTTACTGCCTCCCTGTTCAATACGGGTCTCGTATCCGTCCGGGAATTTCTCTATAAAATCATCCGCACATGCCAGACGACAGGCCTTCCTGCATTCTTCATCTGTTGCCTCCATGTCTCCCCAACGCAGATTTTCAAATATCGTACCTGAGAACAGCACGTTATTCTGTAAGACCACAGCAACCTGATTACGCAGGATCTCCATGTCATAATCTTTGACATTTATCCCGCCAACGAGAAGTTCTCCCGCAGATACGTCATAAAGACGGCTGATCAGATTCACAAGACTGGTCTTGGCGCTTCCGGTACCACCGACGATACCGATCGTCTCACCGGCATGAATCTTCAAATTAATATCTTTGAGAACCGGCTCAGGACTGTCCTTTTGGTATGCGAAATCTACATGCCTGAACTCTACGCTTCCATCCGGAACCTCCATGACCGGATGCTCTGGATTGGTAAGATCTCCAGTCTCTTCCAGCACCTCTGAGACACGGCGCACGCTGGCTGTACTCATAGTGATCATAACAAACACCATAGAAAGCATCATAAGGCTCATAAGGATATTCATACAGTAAGCGAGCAGACTCATCATCTCACCGGTTGTAAGCTCATCTGACACGATCATCTTTGCGCCCAGCCAGCTGATGATCAAAATACAGGAATATACCGTAGCCTGCATGATCGGCGCATTGGTGACTACATGTTTCTCTGCTTTGACAAAGAGTTTATAGATATTTCCACTGGCGCTTTTGAACTTCTGCGTCTCCTGCTTTTCTCTTACATAAGCCTTGACTACGCGGATCGCGGATACATTTTCCTGGACAGATGCGTTCAGATCATCATATTTCGGAAACGCCTGCATAAAATACGCTGTCGCACGCCTGAGAATAAAAAGCAATATGACTGCTAAGATCACGACTGCGATCAAATAGACCCTTGACAGCCTTGCATTGATCGAAAAAGCCATGATCATAGCACAGATCAGACTTGCCGGCGCCCTCATAAACATACGCAGCGACATATGATACGCGTTTTGTATGTTTGTCACATCCGTTGTAAGACGGGTGACCAGTCCGGCTGTGCTGAATTTATCAATATTGGCGAAAGAAAACGTCTGGATATGATTAAACATCGCCTCCCTCAGGTTCTTCGCAAGTCCTGCGGATGCCTTCGCACCATACCGGCCGCCCATCATACCGGCAAACAATCCGATCAGCGCGGCCACGATCATAATTGCTCCCACCTTGTATATGTGCTGCATATTCCCTGCATTGACACCTTCATCTATAATGGACGCCATCAGAAACGGAATTACCATCTCCATCAAAACTTCCAGGATCATAAACAGCGGGGTTGCTATAGATGCCGGCTTATATTCCTTTACTTCATGCAAGATTCTTCGTAACATACTATTCCTCCTTTTTTGCACTCCGCTTTTATCAGCTTCATATTCTCCCTAATCTTGTCAACTGTTTTGAAAAACATTTCAAGCTCCTTTTCATCAATATCTTTCTTAATCATCTGCTCCATGTTTGTAAACATTGAGTCTACACTTTCATATGCTTTTATACCCTT
>CAZNXL010000317.1:0-2039 GCA_964577075.1 uncultured Dorea sp.
CGGTAGATATTAACGATAGCTTTTGCCGGAAATGCGGTAAAACACTATAAGAGAGTAGGTACTTGAGTCTGTGCGATGCACAAACTTTCAAAGAAATTACAAGGGGGATATGTGTTATGTTTTGTGGAAACTGCGGGAGCAAACTTGAAGATGACGTAAAAATCTGCCCTTATTGCGGTGCCACCTGCAATGGGACGAATACGGCACAGGCAATGGGAGCACCGGGGCCGCTGAACCAGCAGAATAGACAGAACACGTCTGTCAGAAATGCTATGTATGGCAGGAAAAATGGAAAGACGCTGTACCTGTGTATGATCGGTGCGTCTGCGATTGTAATTGTGATTGTGCTGGCGGTTGTCTGCCTGCATAAAAAACCAATTGGGATTTTGCAAAAAGAAGCGAATCAGGGAATGCAAGCAGATAATAGTTATGGGGAGGAAGAGGCGGCTTATCCGAATGAAGAAGATTATGATGAGATAATTTTAAGTGATGAAAGATACTTTTTTTGCAAAAAGAATGTATCAGGATTTGAAGGGAATGAAGATTACTACGGCGTATATGATAATGAATTAAAAGAATGGATAGTTGATTTTATTGCATTACCTCAGCCGACAGATGCCGGAGCATTGGTAAGTATTGAACCAAATAATCAGGTATATAACTTCGGAGAGGGAATGTTTGGATATACGCTCTCTTATGACGGAAATATGTGTACTTGTTTTCTGAGTCCTGATATGGGTGGAAAAACATTTATTCTAAATTTGGATAATGAGCCTGTTTCTACAACGCGGTTTGTAAACGGGAGTGCTTTCGTATTAGAGTATGTGAAGTTTAAGGGATATGATGAGGGACATATTCCGCCGGACAGCAGACTGTGTAAGCTATATAAAGATGGTACTTTAGAGGAAGTAAGCATACCAAGCTTTTCAAATGATAAAGTAGGCGAGTATTGTTACTGGTTTTCCTGTTTTGTTCATCCCAAAGATGACACAAAGGTTTTTGCAGCAATATTTTCTGTGGAGGATAATTATTATTTATATGTATACTTGTTTGATGATGACAAAGCGGTGATCATAGATGACAATGCAGTCATTAAAAGAATTAAGAGAAACAGCATATATGAATACCAGTCAGATGATACCATTATTTCTGTGGACGGGGATAAAATTGTATTAGAACAGTTGTTGGGAGATGACGGGAATTTCTACAGAAGAGAGTATGACATTCAGGAATATATTGATAAATTTGCAGAGAAGGCTTATGAAGAAGCAAATCTGTATATTGCTGATGAAGACTATGAAGTCGGAATCAAAATGCTTGAGTCCGTCAGTCCATACTACACAGACTATAATAAAATAACGGAAAAAATAGATGAGGCAAAGCAATTATCAATCGCATATACGGATGAAAATGCAGAGCAGGTATTTTTGTCAGATTTAGAGCAGCCACAGGACACAGCTGCGAAAAGTCTAACAAGTGAAAAAGATGTTACTCTTTATGATAAAACAGGAAAAAGATATAAAAGATGTATTGAATACAGAGGAGGCAGAGATTGGTGGTCAGGATCGTCCACCTATGATGAAAGAGATTCCTATATATTAAATGGAGATTACAGTAAATTTAGATCAACCGTATTTGTTCCTCAAGATCGTTATGAGTATTGGGATACAGATATTAATCAGGAAGAAATAGATACAGGAAGCTTTACATTGCGTATTTTTGGAGACGAGAAGTTATTATATCAGTCGCCCTTGCTGCTTTCAGACCATGAGCCAATAGAGATAAATGTTGACGTAACAGGTGTCAATACGCTCTCTTTTTCATGGGCTACCTATGATGATGTAAATGCAGAGATTGGTTTAGCTGACCCGTATGTAATCAAATAAATAGGTAATTGCTTGATATTTTTCTGCCATATGTTATACTTTTTATGTGCAAAAAATGAGACAGACAGCTGTTGATCTTAACATCATTTTATATAAGCATGAAGTAGAAGCATGACAGACAGAGGGAGTATGCCATGGACTGGGGATCGATCT
>CAZNXL010000318.1:0-2022 GCA_964577075.1 uncultured Dorea sp.
TAGTGAAGAACAGAGTAAAAGGTTCAGATTGTCCGTATTGCAACGGCAATCAGCTTTTAAAAGGCTTTAATGACCTTGCTACGATGAAGCCTGAACTTGTATCCGAGTGGTCAGATAAAAATCATCCGCTTATGCCGGATATGGTTTTATCCTGTACCAACAAATCCGTATGGTGGAGATGCATCCAAGGGCATGAGTGGATAGCAAAGATAGCTGACAGATACTATGGGAGCCAGTGTCCATATTGTGAAGGACACATGCTTTATAAGGGCTTCAATGATCTTGCCAGTAATTATCCTGAACTTGCCAAGGAGTGGTCGGAGAAAAATGCTCCAAAGAGGGCTGATGAAGTATTCCCGAAGTCCAGGGAAAATGTATGGTGGAAGTGCCGTGTATGCGGTTATGAATGGCGGGCAGTCATAGACAGCAGGGTAAAGGGGTCATCCTGTCCGGTATGCTCTGACAGAGTTGTTGTAGCCGGTGTGAATGACCTTGCTACCACGGATCCCGAACTGATATCTGAATGGGACTATGATCGTAATACGATGATTTCTCCGGAGCAGGTGCATCGCAATTCTCTTCGGATAGTTTGGTGGACTTGCAGTCGTGGTCATAGATGGCGGGCAAAAATAGCGGACAGAGCCATTGATAAGGAGCCTTGCCATATATGTAGAAAAGAATTTGATAAGGAGTTACCCGATATCCTTTTGCGACATTGCTTAAAGCAGGCAGGATATACGGTTATCGTAGATGAAGAGGAATTGATCGGGATTCCTCTTGCGAATTTCATAAAGGAAAAGAATGCGGTTATTGAATTTTCAAAACCGTTTTATAATACAAAAGACGGATACAGATGGGAGTTTGCGAAGACGCAGCTATGCAAAAACGCAAGAATAAAATTGATCCGCATTCTAAGGAAAAGAGATAAGGAGTTTGAGGACTGCGTATGCATCACAAGGCTCAATGACTCAGATGAAGCACTTGCGGAAGCCATAGAGCTGGCGCTTCATATACTGAGGATAGAAATAAGCATTGATGTAAAAGCAGACCGACCACATCTATTTGAAAAATATACAGCGATAGGGCAGTTATGAGAGAAATCTTGTAGCTGCCTTTTTATTTGAAAAAAGGGAGGATGGAATGGCGAAGAGTATAGAATCGCTTGTAGAAAAAGAAATTCAGAAAGGATCGACACCATTAAAACTTGATAGTGTTATGGTTCCGGCAGAAGGGTTCAGGGATATAGACAACAGAGACCGTCTTATCAATATCCTTCAGTATCTTCTCCGTGTGAGAGAGCATAAAAAGCTGATATGGAATGATACCCTGTCTGCAAACAATGTCTACATGGATGTATTCCTGGGCAAGACTGATTTTCACAGAGCTGCGCTCATTACCGGGCGTGAGGAAATCTATCAGCACATCAACTGGTACGGCGGAAAGCTTAAGCCGGATTATAACGGTAAAACCGTGATAGAGACTGATGTATGCGCTTTTTCTATAGCAGAGGATGAACTGGAGAAATGTAAGAAAACCTATGATGGGAAAGAAGCTTATTCTTTCTATTTTGGAAAATATCAGATTCGTTCTCTCTATGCGGATTGCCTTGATTACAGAAAGAATATGGCACGGGATGAGGTTACACCACATGCCACTTATGCAGGTACACAACAGGCGGCACATGATAGTAAATCACCGGAGGCGGCTTATGGAAAATACAGTGAGCTTTTCAGGCTGAATGATGATGTGATTCGGGCGGTTCTGTTCCAGTGCCTTTTGCTGGATGATCTTAAGGTTGAAAACGGCATGGTATTTGCAAATCTGTATACGATATATTTACTACGGTAGGAACAATAAAACAGTAGATACAGCGATAGGAGCAGTTTTTATATCTCTTCGGAGACGTAAAGGCTGCTCCTTTTTTGCGTTATAAAGCATGTTATCTGGCAGGAACCGGAGGGCAGTGCCTGATGGCGCCGCCGGAAATGTAGACCTCCATGCCGTCGGTCAGCATCATGGTAT
>CAZNXL010000319.1:0-2005 GCA_964577075.1 uncultured Dorea sp.
CTCTGTTCTCTACACGCTATATTGCTGGCGTCTTAGTACGTGATCCTGATATTCTTTGTCCAGCTCCACAAAATAGGCGCTCCATCCCCAGATGCGGACTACTAACTGACGATGTTCTTCCGGATGTTTTTGAGCAGCTTTCAGCATGTCCGAATTCACTGCATTTAATTGTAATTGATGTCCGCCCATATCGATAAAGGCTTTTACCAATGCTGCCACCTTTTTTATGCTGTTTTCATCTCTGAACATCGCAGAGGCGAATTCTAAAGTAAGCGGACCTCCATTAATGGTTTCTGTCAGATCAGGTTTTGTAAATGATTTCACCACAGATAATGGTCCGTTAATCTTTGCAAACAGGCTTGCGGAGAAATTTGTTCCAAACGGTTCGCCCTTTCTTCGACCGTCCGGTGACGCGCCGATCTCGTTCGCATGCCAAAGATAATACATTGCAGATCCGGTTCCTGCACGATAAATACCACCGCGGCAATTTTTTTTGCCCTTAAGGCTGTTTGAAAATGCTTTTAAAAGCTGTACTGCCATCTCATCAGGAAGATCTTCATTATTCCCCATTTTAGGAGCTTCGTAGCGGAGGATCGGAAGCATGTCACTGTGAAGTGTGAAGTCTGAATCAACGGCTTCGATCATCGCTTCTTTTGTAAATCGTTTTTCGGTATAGACATACTTGCTGATAGCCGCAAGGGAATCGGCCGCTGTTGCGATTCCGGTGCCATGCAGACCAAAGTTATTATATTTTGCTCCTTCATAAATTCCCCCGTCTATCATAATATTCATAAATGGAGACGGAACAAACCACAGATCTTTTATATTATCACATATTGTATCGCATTCTTTTTGAATTTCTTCCTTTACTTTGTCAAGAAATTCTTCAAAAGTATTACAATCTGCAAGATATTTATGAAGACAGATATCAATTACTTTTGGAAAGGACAGGGCGCCTATATTCGCCACATCGCCGCCTACTTTCGGAATGATAAATTCCCAGCAGGCTGCCACCGCATAATCACGGGCATCTTTTTCATCATAACCCAGTTTTTTAAGTCCCTCAATTACGATATCATCATTGGAATACTGTGGGAATCCGAGGCCTGCTTTTGTCAGCTCGCTTCCAAGTTCATAGATTCTGTTTGGAGTTTTTTTGCTCACTCGCAGATTTATTTTCGGATCGATCATAAGCAGATTTCTGCTTGCCTCCAGACAAAGCTCGGAAAGGAGATTGAACACATCTTTCCCGTTTTCATCGATGCCGCCGAGCACCAGACTCTGTCCGTTGTCGCCCTGCTGCACGCCCACATACAGATCACTGTCTTTATTGAAACTGAGGAAGAAATCTTCCACCATCTCTAAAGCAGATTCTCTCGTATACAGCCCCTTTTCCATATCTGCCTTCAAATAGGGATACATATATTGATCGAAACGTCCTACCGTATTATGATAATTTCCTTCCAGCCACAAAGCGTAGTGGATAATGCGGAAGCTCTGAAGCGCTTCGTAAAAATTTGTTGCACCATATGCCGGTACCCGTTCCAGAACTCTGGCCAGTTCCAGTTTGCCTTCTTCCAAAGCTTTTTTTTGATAGCGTCTGGTTAAATTTAAGATTGCGTCAATGACGCGCCTGCCATATTCATCCGCATCATCATATGCTGCAAGCAATCCCGCGCCAATTGCTCTTTCATAGTTCGGAGATAGATTTGACATATATCCCAGCTCATGAATAAAATGTTTTTCTTTCATTTCTGACCATTCTTCTTTGGTAAAACAGTCCGGGATTTTTGTAACTGTTCTCATAAAACAGATTTTTTCGTCCGGCAGCAAAACAGGGGTTTCCAGTCCTGCCAGTAATTCAAATCTTCTGGTCATACGTTCTTTGGGACTGAGTCCTGCTTCTTTATACTTTTGCGATAAATTTGAATATTCTTCATAATCTTTTCTAAATTGGTGATGTTTCCTGTTTATGATATAATCCTTTAACACCTTGCTCATTGTT
>CAZNXL010000320.1:0-1996 GCA_964577075.1 uncultured Dorea sp.
GATTAAGGAGGATATACAATGAAAACAGTACAGATTTCTTTAAATTCTATTGATAAAGTTAAGTCCTTTGTGAACGAAATTACAAAGTTTGATTACGATTTTGATCTCGTATCCGGAAGATATGTGATCGACGCAAAATCCATCATGGGTATTTTCAGCTTAGATCTCTCCAAAACGATCGATCTGAATATCCATGCGAATGAGGCTGATATCGATCACATTCTTGAAATTTTAAAGCCATATCTTGTTTAGTTCAGGACGCGGCTTTTATCCTGTAAAATAGTCAGACCGGGCTTGAGTCTGACTATTTCTATATTATTTTACTTCGATGATCTCCACTGTATCAATTGCTTCTTTCACTAACCGGTCAATCCTTTCTGCAAGCCTCTCCTCTGAGCGACGGATTACCTCAACATTCGGCTTCGTCACCGGGTGTTTTGCCACGAATATCGTGCAGCAGTCTTCAAATGGCTGGATCGATGTCTCATAAGTGTCAATCTTTTCCGCGATATCTACGATCTCCTGCTTATCAAATCCGATCACCGGACGATACACCGGAAGCTCGCATACTTCATTTGTCGCTGCAAGACTCTGCATTGTCTGACTTGCCACCTGACCAATGCTCTCCCCTGTGATCAATCCGAGGCATCTGTCCTTTTTTGCAAAATGCTCAGCGATCCTCATCATATAACGGCGCATAATGATCGTCAATTCATCATGGGGACATTTATCATAGATGTAAAGCTGGATATCTGTAAAATTCACCACATGAAGCCTGATCGGTCCGGAATATTGCGAGACGGTTCCTGCAAGGTCTACAACCTTCTGCTTCGCTCTCTCACTGGTGTACGGCGGTGCGTGAAAATAAGTTGCCTCAATCCCGACGCCCCGCCTGGAGATCATATATCCCGCCACCGGGCTGTCAATACCGCCTGAGAGAAGAAGCATTGCCTTTCCGTTAGTTCCTACCGGCATACCGCCTGCTCCCGGGATAATCTGGGAGTAGACATAGACCTCTCCCCGTACTTCAATGTTGACCATCACATCCGGATGATGCACATCAACCTTAATCTCCGGAAATGCTTCCAAAATTGCCTCACCCAGATCGCGGCTGATCTCCATGGAGTTTTTAGGATAAGTTTTTTTAGCGCGTCTGGACACCACCTTAAAAGTAAAGTTCTTATCCTCGTACATCTCATCCATGTAGGCGACCACTTCTTTTTTAAGCTCATCAAAGCCGTGGTCCTTAAGACGGACTGCCGGGCAGATTCCCACCAGTCCGAACACCCTTTTTAAATGTTCAACCGTGTCCTCATAATCATATTCTCCCTCACAGTCCACGTAGATCCTTGCCTGATTCTTATAGACGCTGAATTCGCCGTCCACGTCTTTCAGCGCGTATCTTACCTGACGCACTAGCGCATCCTCGAACAGATAACGGTTCTTTCCTTTAATTCCGATTTCTCCGTACTTTAATAAAAATGTATGAAATCTCATTTTCCCTTTTCTCCTGATCTTCCCGGCTCTTACTAATGCCTTCTGTATTTTCTGAGCATTGGCACCAGACTCTTTAATGTTTCCAGCGTATAGTCAATCTCTTCCAGCGTTGTGAATTCCGACATGCTGAATCTCAGTGTCGCATCCAAAAACTCCGGACTTGCGCCGATCCCTTTCAGCACACCGCTGACCTGGGGATGGTTGGAAGCACATGCAGAGCCGGAGGAAACATAGATCCCTTTCTCTTCCAGCGCATGGAGGAGCACTTCGCTCCGTATCCCTGCAAAGCCCGCGCTGATAATATGCGGCGCCGACGTCTCATCGTACATACCATGGATCGTTGTGTTTTCTATCTTCGTCACTTCCTCGATAAAATGCTGCTTTAACTCTCTCATCTTTGCAACTTTCCCGTCAAGATCCTCATAGATCGTCTTTGCAGCCAGACCAAGTCCCGCAATCCCCGGCACATTTTCCGTACCGGAACGGATATTTTTCTGCT
>CAZNXL010000321.1:0-1992 GCA_964577075.1 uncultured Dorea sp.
TTTGTTCTTATAACTGCACAACCGAACTTTATACCCTCACAATTTTTTATCAGAAGCAAGACGAAGTTGACCTAGTTGTTCGTTTGCTGGGATATGGAGGAAATATACGCTTTACGGATAAGGAGCATCCTATTTTTAAGGAAATTCAGTCCCGTATGAACCGTCAAATGGATCTTATTCGTGAGCGTCGTAACGCGCAGAGCGACAGGGAGCCGAGTGATAATAGATGATGAACCGAGAAATATTTGAAGAATCGTTGATTCAACCGCTACAATTCTGGAGCACGAAACGCAAAAATGAAGTTAGAGCATTGCTTGGAGAGGAAGTCGCTCAAATGGTGGATTATGATCAGCGAAATCCTCATCATTGTTATGACCTATTTTTGCATGTGTTGCACACGGTTCAATTTGTCGGCAGCAACTCTCCCACTCCTTTACTCGTTGCAGCTTTCTTCCATGACATAGGTAAACCATATGTGGCACAGGAAAAACAGGGACGGTTGGTTTTTTATGGGCATGCTCAGAAATCAGCAGAGATTGCAAGACCGCTGCTTCACAGTCTTGGATACACCAGATCGCAAACTGACCATATATGCTTCTACATTAGCCATCACGATGATTTTATTTCTTGGGTTCTTCCTGCAGAGTCATATGACCGTGAAAATCCTTATCTGATTGAAATCACTGTGGATAATGTCGCTTCTCATATCGAGAAAGTGGCTACGGGTAATGAGTCTCTGCCGAATATAAAATCGTATGAATTGTGGTCTGACTTACTTCTGTTGTGCCAAGCGGATGCATCAGCTCAAACGGAGTTTGTCTATAGAGACGGTGTCCTCGTTGATTCGAGGGAGCATAAGTTAAAGAAGGTTGATTCTATCCGCACTGCCCTTGAGGGTGTCTTCTCCTAAAGTTTGAATAAAACAAAATATTTGCTGATGCCAGCGCAGAATTTCATTCATTTGAAGTTTTGCGCTGGCTTTTTTGCGCTAACTTTTTCTTCTGATTGAAAAGTGCGATAGCTCCCATCTGAACTTACAATAAGATTAGCGGATCAAGATTATTATGTGAGGAGCTGCTTTTCTATGGAGATTAAAGAAAATGGCATCGTCAGCCTTGACCACAAGTCATGCGCATCCATAACTGTTCAATGTCTTGTTGAGGCAGGCGTTACAGATTGGAGCACTGCATTTAACATGCAAATCAATCATGCGAAAAAGCTCGGACAAATGCCGGACGATATCAAAGTTATGCGCGAGACGCTTAAAGCCTTTGGGTTTGTAATGCAGAGTACTCAAGTCGAGGACATTCGTGTTCAAGAACTTCTTAATAAATTGGGAAGGTTGGGTAGGTCTGCACTCTTATTCATACAAGTTGTTGACTATAAACATCTTGGCGGCAACATGATTGCACTTGGAACTGATGGCTTTAAATACACACTCATAAGCCCTACCTCGCAGAAAGTAGATGCCATTGCCCATTATCGGACTGCGCATGTATGGATTCGTTGGAACGATGGTGTGGACAGAAGCCCCTACCCTCGAAGGTCAGTAAGACGAAAAAACAGTGTGGCCTCGCACTGCAGATCCTATGAAGAAACCGAATGCTATAAACCGTTCCAACCCAATCCTTGCAACAACTATATTGGAGACTGTGTTGTTCGTGCAATATCAGGTGCAATGGACATTTCCTGGTCTGATGCTATTGATTTGCTGTCATCTGCAAATGAGACAACGGTTAACGCCAGAGAGGTATATCCAAAAATTTTAGAGCAGAATGGCTTTGTTCATCACAAGCCAATTATTCGCGATGGTCGTCATCTCGATGGCAGGTCATTCTGCAATGAGATGAACAATATCTACCGCAATGGTGAACGCATCTTTGCTCATGTTGGCAGATCCCATGTGGCCGCCATTATACCGGTACGCTGCGGTGATGGAGATACCACATACAAAATCATCGACAGCTGGGACAGTTCAAAAAGGACTATCGG
>CAZNXL010000322.1:0-1983 GCA_964577075.1 uncultured Dorea sp.
CCACGGCGGAATCCTGCACAGCAGGGCTCCTTGCCGGTAGAATCATGAATGTGGCCGGAGCATCGGAAGTCTATAATGAAGGGTATATTACTTATTCTAATGCTGCGAAGGAGAGGCTGACCGGCGTAAAACATGAGACTTTGGAAAAGTATGGCGCAGTAAGTCATGAGACAGCAGCTGAGATGGCGGAAGGCGCGGCAGGGAATGCGGGCGCTGACGCGGCAGTAAGTGTTACGGGGATCGCAGGTCCGGGCGGAGGAACAAGGGAAAAGCCGGTAGGGCTTGTATATATTGGTTGTTGTATAAAAGGGAAAGTTTATACAGAGGAATTCCGTTTTAGCGGAAACCGGGCAAAGAACAGGGAATATGCCGTTGCTCGCGCTCTGACAATGTTAAGAGACAGATTGCTTAATGCAAAAGGAGTTGATTGATGATGGAAATCAGAATGTTACAAAAACAGGAGCTTTTACCGGCGCTGCATCTTGTATGGGAGGTGTTCGCAGAGGACATTGCGCCTTCCTATACTCCGGAGGGTGTGGCAGAGTTTCAGAAATTTATCAGGTACGACAATATGCTTTCCATGTTTGAGCGGGGAGAAGTCCTCTGCTTTGGAGCTTTTGAAAATGGTGAGCTGCGCGGAACTATGGCGGTCAGATCAACAGGACATATCTGCCTGTTTTATGTGAAAAAGGATTATCAGGGGAAAGGCATAGGGCATAAGTTATTCTCGGCGGGCTGTGATTACTGTGCCAACCGGCTCCGGGTAAACCGCATCACGGTTCATGCAGCTCCTGGAGCGGTGGCAAAGTACCATCATATGGGAATGCGCCAGACTGATGCAGAGCAGAATGTAAACGGTATACGCTATGTCCCAATGGAGATGCCTGTGGGAACAGCAGCATGGCAGGATCCACAGCCGAAAAAGAATCATACCGGACTGATCATCGGCGGGATTATCGCGGGGATACTGGCGCTGATCCTGATGGCGTTCGTCGGAACGAGATTAATTATGAAACTCTACGATAAAGTAGAACATACGGTGGAGGAGAAGACAGACCCGGAAGATGATTCTGACGATCCGATGAATCCGGACAGCCCGCTTTGGGATGAACGTGATGATTACGGCGACGACTCCGGTGATCAGACTGCATCAGGTTTGTCAGGAGTAGCGGCAATTCCAGAATATGTTGCGGATGATCTCCCGTATGAGATCAGGGAAGATGACTATACATACACAGATGATGAAAAACAGTCGACGATCATCGCATTTCAGGTAAAGTTCCCGAAGCTTCAGGGATTGGACGATAAGGTTCAAAAGACCATCAATGAAGAGATTAAAACCTGTGCTATGGATACCGTGGAGAAAATCTATGAGAATCCGTCAGAGGAATTTAAAGAGAAGGTACTGGGGACGGAGAATCCCATGCTTACCAGCTATGTGACATATAAGGTCTGCTATGCGAATAAGGATTTTATCAGTATTATATTTGAGGATGAAGGAACAGAGGGAAGCCAGGAGGATTATTACCAGCATCTCAGGACGCTCAATATCGGTTTAAAGGACGGCAAAGTATATGAAGTGAAGGATATTGTAAAGCTGAATGACGACTTTTCAGAGGAGTGGCTGGATGAGATGCGCGATGAGACAGAGAATAGTAATTTTCTGTCCGAGCTTGACGAAGAGGAGATCATAAGTACACTTGGCGGTAAGGACATTGACGGCAATTACGTGGTGAATTTCTTTGTGGACAAGGACGGAATTGAGATCGGATATGATCTGAATTACGGAACCGGAGATCCGGCTGACCTTGGATATTCATGGGTGACAGCGCCATTTTCTTTTGATGAGATCGAGGAATACAAGAGTGATAAAGAGTTTTGGGGATACCTTGAATAATAGAGGCCAGAGAGAAACACAGCACATAGACTGAAAACCGGAAAGAAAATGTGACAAAGTGACAATTGACGAACGAGTAATAATAT
>CAZNXL010000323.1:0-1975 GCA_964577075.1 uncultured Dorea sp.
CGTGAGAGGCTAGCGTCTTAACCGCTTGACCATGGAGCCACATTTCGTACTTGTCCAATATAACAGAGTTTTTCAAAATAGGCAAGTACTTTTTTAATTTTAATTATTTTTTTCATCATTTTTTTCGTTTTGTTTGAACCTTAACGATTCTACATGCTTTTTCGGCACCATGATCGGAAGCTCCTGCTTGCAATTCCGGATAATCACCTTATCATGGGATCCTCCATATTCACCATCCAGTGTCCACGGAATCTCCTCCAGGGATTCAAATGTAATCTCTCCGGTTTTGAAAGTATACATATATTTCGTATCAATCTGCTCAATCAGAAGCGCCGCTACAATCTCCTGCAATTCCAACGGATTCTTCGGTCTTTTGATCAATGTGACCTCAAACAACCCATCATCAAACACAACCTGTTTTCCGATCATATTGCGGAATCCTCCTACTGAGCGGGAGTTAGTCACCATTCCGAATATGAACTCATCTTCCACAGACTCCCCGTCATGCGTAAATTTTATCCGATAAGAGGAAACATTGAACAGGCGCTTTGTCCCCTCCAGCACATAAGCCAGATGCCCCAACACGTTCTTCACTTCCTGCTTCGTCTCATAAGAAACATCGGTAAATAAGCCAAACGCTGCTATATATACAAAAGTACCGTCATTAAATCCGCCAATATCACAGGGGAATATCTCTCCATTTACCGCATTGTCCGCCGCCTCAAGAAGATTTCTGGGAATGTGCAGACTATTAGCGAAGTCATTCGTTGTGCCTGTGGGAATATAGCCGATCGGCACGCGTTTCTTTCGGGACATCATGCCGGTAACCACTTCATCAAGAGTACCGTCTCCCCCGCTGCATACCACGAGATCATAATCCTCAGATTCCGATTTTTTTATTTTCCGGTATGCATCCCGATAAGATTGTGTCGGGTAGATCACTACTTCATAGTCAGCTTTTACAAAAATATCTATAATATCTGATAATTTAGGCTTCAAAAGTTCTTTCCCTGCATGGGGATTATAAATAAACAACAATCTTTTCATCTTCCTGTCCCCTTTATCTGCTTAATTGATTTTTATAGTTGACATAAAAAAGGGCATCTTTTGCGTGCCCTTTTCATACAAATCTATGCGCTGATGAATATGTATGTCCTAATGTCCTGCCGCTAAAAATGCTTCCACTCCCTCAACGGCATTCGTTTCATCTTCTCCGTCAGCAACTACCACGAGATTCGTTCCTTCTGTTAATTTCAGACTCATCATTCCCATGATACTTTTTGCATTAATCTTCTTTTCATCCAGTTCGATATAAACCTTGCTTGTATACTGGCTTGCTTCTTGAACAAGATGCGCGATCGGACGCGCCTCCATATCCATATTAGCTTGAATCGTAACAGGTTTCTTAATCATAATGTTAGGCCTCCTTACTGTTCCCTTAACCTATCCGCTATCTCGCTCAGTTTTCTAAGACGATGGTTCACACCGGACTTACCCAAAGGCGGATCCAGAGCTTTCCCCAAATCTTTCAGCGGCGCCTCCGGATGCGATAGACGCGCTAGAGCGATTGTTTTCAGTCCTTCCGGCAGCTTGTCAAACCCAACAGTATCACGAATATAGATAATATCTTCACGCTGTCTCACCGCTGCTGAAACTACTTTTCTGATATTAGCCGTCTCACAATTTACTTTTCGGTTTACACAGTTACGCATCTCTTTTATAATGCGGATATTCTCAAGCTCCATCAAGCCAACCGGCGCTCCCATAACATTCAGAACATCGACGATCTGAGAACCTTCTTTCAGATATACAATGTAATTATGCTTGCGTACTACGATCCTGGCATCCAGATCAAAACTGTTGATCATGCTTTGCAAATGCCCCGCTTCTTCCTTCGTACTGCATACAATTTCAAAATGGTATGATTTTTTCGGATCACTGATAGAACCTGCTGCAAGAAATGCACCTCTTATAT
>CAZNXL010000324.1:0-1968 GCA_964577075.1 uncultured Dorea sp.
TATGAGTTTACTTCCCAGAATGTGACACGTATCCGTGATGAGATAGAAAAGTTCAAAGAAGAGATGAAAGAGCTTGAGGAGAATAAAGGCGGTACTTCTAAAGAGATTCTGGAAAAGGAAGAAAAGATCGCCGATCTTAAGAGAACTATTGAAGAATCAAAAGACCTTTTCGTTGAGATAGAGCAGGAAATCGAAAAATTCAAGCTGCAGAGGGAAGAGTTGAATCAAAAACACAAGACATTTCTCCAAAAGAGGGAGGAGCTCTCAAAACATATGGCAAACCTCGACAAAGAAGTGTTCCGTCTGGAGAGCCAAAAGAGTAATTATGAAGAAGCTTCTGAAAAGCAGATCAATTATATGTGGGAGGAATACGAGCTCACTTATAATCGTGCTTTGGAACTTCGCAATGAAAATCTGACGGATCTTTCCAAGATGAAGAAGAGGATTCAGGAACTGAAAGGTGAGATCCGGGGACTGGGAGATGTGAATGTCAATGCGATTGAAGATTATAAGAATGTGTCTGAACGCTATGAGTTTTTAAAAGGGCAGCATGATGATCTGGTAGAAGCAGAAAAAACTTTGGAAAAGATCATTGATGAGCTTGATACTGCCATGAGAAAGCAGTTCAAAGAACAGTTCGACCGTATATCAAAGGAATTTGACAAGGTATTTAAAGAGTTGTTCGGCGGCGGCAAGGGCACATTGGAGCTGATGGAAGAGGAAGATATCTTAGAGGCAGGTATTAAGATCATTGCTCAGCCGCCCGGAAAGAAGCTTCAGAATATGATGCAGCTTTCCGGCGGTGAGAAGGCGCTGACAGCAATTGCATTGCTATTTGCCATCCAGAACTTAAAGCCATCTCCGTTCTGCTTGTTAGATGAGATCGAGGCCGCGCTGGATGATAATAACGTAGTCCGTTTTGCAAAATATCTTCACAAGCTTACGAAAAGTACGCAGTTTATCGTTATTACACACAGACGGGGGACGATGACGGCAGCGGACCGGCTGTATGGAATTACCATGCAGGAAAAGGGGGTATCAACTCTTGTATCTGTGAGCTTATTGGAGGACGAGCTTGATAAATAGTCTTGCGATACGCAAAGAATGATGTAGAATAAAGGATGATCATATGACAGGAGGCAAAATATAATGGCTGAAGAAGGTTTTTTTAAGCGCCTGCTCTCAGGACTTGCGAAGACGAGAGATAATATCATGAGCGGCATGGACAACATTTTCTCCGGATTCTCAAGTATAGATGAAGACTTTTATGAGGAACTTGAGGAAGTTTTGATCATGGGGGATCTCGGAGTACAGGCGACCTGCGACATTTTAGACGATCTGAGAAAAAAAGTAAAGGAGCGCCATATCAAGGAGCCTGCAGACTGCCGGGAGATTCTGATCGAGAGCATTAAAGAACAGATGGAAGCAGGAGAGACAGCTTACGAATTCGAGGAGAAGACTTCGGTTGTCATGGTAATTGGAGTGAATGGAGTAGGAAAGACTACAACGATTGGAAAACTTGCAGGAAAACTCCGTGCGATGGATAAAAAGGTTGTGATGGCAGCCGCTGATACTTTCCGCGCAGCCGCAGGTGAGCAGTTAAAAGAGTGGGCAAACAGAGCGCAGGCAGAGCTGATCGGCGGACAGGAAGGCTCCGATCCGGCAGCGGTTTTGTATGATGCGGTGGCAGCGGCAAAAGCCAGGCACGCGGATGTGCTTTTATGTGATACTGCAGGCCGCCTTCACAATAAAAAGAATCTGATGGAAGAACTTAAAAAGATGAACCGTGTCATTGATCGGGAATTTCCGGATGCGTTCCGCGAAACACTGGTTGTTCTTGATGCGACCACGGGTCAGAATGCTTTGCAGCAGGCAAAAGAGTTCAATGAAGTTATGGATATTACAGGAATCGTACTCACTAAGATGGACGGAACTGCCAAGGGGGGTATTGCGGTTGCTGTTCAGGCG
>CAZNXL010000325.1:0-1949 GCA_964577075.1 uncultured Dorea sp.
GCCCGCTTTCTCCATTACGAAATTCCACGATATGGGAAAGGATGGAAAGCATGAGCCGGTTGTCCTTCTCATTTTTAATGACCTGCTGGGCAATGGTCTCCTCCATTTGACGCTGCTTTGCAAAAGATAAAATAACATTCGCTACGCGACGGCGCACAACCGCCGTGTTATAAGGTCGGGCAATATAATCGACTGCGCCGAGATTATATGCGCGTTCTATAAAATGATCCGCTGTTTCGCTGGAGATCATGATGACCGGAACGCTCTCAATCCAATGAAACTGCGCCATATGCTTCAGTACTTCCAGTCCGTCCATCAACGGCATCTGAACATCCAACAAGATAAGGGACAGTTCTGACACATGCTCTCGCATGATCTCAACTGCCCGCAATCCGTTCTCCGCTTCCAGAATCTCATATTCGTCTCCGAGCATGGCGCCCAGCATCTCGCGGTTCAATTCGGAATCATCTACAATTAGAGCCTTTAATTTTGCCGTAACATCCAAGATATCATCTCCTGATCAACGTATTCTTCAAATCCTCAAACCCTCCATATACACACTGAAAGATCAGCTATGGCGGGGCGGTGATCCTTCCTCTGTGTCTCAAGTCTGTGAATCCCACAGAACGAAACCGGAATAAAGTTATTATAGACGGATTTGCGCGAATTGTCAACGACCCTGCGATTTCGCGCAAAGGAATTGACACAGGGTTCGGCGGTATGATAAACTTATATTGGATTGATATGCATTATTTCTGAGAGAATTGGTTGGCTTATGCATATCTTTACTATATACATCGGGGGGGGCTGGAATCTATGTTTGATGAATTAAAACAACTTGGAGTTGATATTGAGGATGGGATTTTTCGGTTTATGAACAATGAAGATCTTTACAGACAGATGCTTATCGCTTTTGCGAAAATGGTAAGAGAGGCGCAGGTCACGGCAGAATTTGACGACAATGCCTGTGATAAGGAGATTGAAAAGATCCATGCCCTTAAGGGAGCGGCGGGGAACTTATCTGTTAAACCTCTTTATAGCGGCTATACAAAGATCGTTCGACTTTTAAGGGAGGGCAATGTCGCGGAGGCAAAGGCTGCGATCACCGGGATCCTTCCGGCACAGGATCAGATAACGCAATGTATTGAAAAGCATTCTTAAAAGTAGAGGAGGATTTCGGAGTGAGTGTTCATGATAAATCTATTCTGATCGTTGACGATGTTAAGATCAACCGCATTGTGCTGCTTGAAATGTTCAAGGATGAGTTTGATGTTATAGAGGCATCCAATGGCAGAGAAGCCGTTGATATTATCAACGGCGGTTCAGATGTGGGAGCGGTGCTTTTAGATCTCATTATGCCTGAAGCCGATGGCTTTTTCGTGCTTAAGAATATGAACGAAACGGGACTTATAAAAAAGATTCCCGTACTGATCATAACGGGCGCCGAGGACAGAGATATGCTGATGGAGGCATATAATCTGGGCGCTACCGATATCATTGCAAAGCCTTTTATTTCCTGCTTCCTGAGGCAGAAGCTTCTGAACCTCATGGAATTTTACAGACATAAAAACGAGCTTGAGGTCATGGTGTCAGAGCAGGTCGCCAAATTTAATAAAATGAGCCGTTCTATTGTAGAGGCGCTGGCGAACATCATTGAATTTCGGGACTGTGAAACGGGAAAGCACGTGAAAAACATATGCGAAATGACGGGAAAGATTTTGATAAAGCTGGGGGAGATGCGCCCTGACTATAAGCTGCCTGTGAAAGAGATCGACAGGATCGCTCTCGCCGCCGCTCTCCATGACGTGGGAAAGATATCGATCCCGGACGCCATTTTGAACAAGCCCGGGAAACTCACCGCAGAGGAGTACCAGATCATGAAGCGGCATACGATCAACGGCTGCGAGCTTCTTGAAAAGGTTAAGGATATTATAGAACCTGAGTTATAC
>CAZNXL010000326.1:0-1942 GCA_964577075.1 uncultured Dorea sp.
CGGGGTAGGACAAAAGAAACCTGATAACGATGCATCTTAAAATATTCCATAGTCCTTCGTCCTCCGAACGGTTTTTGGAATAAGTTATGACCATGTGTTTGTCCTTTATCGGATTCACTTTGAATACCTCGCGGTTTCCGGGGAGAACGACTTTGCGGGAATATGATGTAAATTCAACCGTTTCCTCCTTATCAACCACAACCCCGATTGGAATTTCGATTGCCGCGTAGTTAGACGCCATTACGGGTCTTTCTGAAAACCCGCCCGTCATATCGGCATTTCTTTCGATATTCTTTATTTTTTTAACCAAATCTTCGATCCTCCCGATAGCCAATGAAGTATCGCGATCTTCATCACGCCTAAATGCGGCACTGACAGAATCTTTGCGGCTTTGCAATTCTGCTATGCTTTCGTACTTGCGTTTAGCTTCATTTATGTATTTGGAGACAAGAACGGAGAAATTCTGATGTATATCTTTTATTACGGCATAGTTCTTGCCGAGTTTTTGCAGGATTTTCTCCTTTTCCTTGCTTATGTTGTACGAATTTATTGCGGCAATCCCCGATACGAACTCGTCATAATTGCTTTCTAATTCATAGATGAAGTCGGCTTCATCGTAGCAGAAATGCGTAATAGCAAACGCCGCGCGGAAAGTTTGCGATTCCGGATACAAAAGGCTCTCGGCGGCAATCAAACGCTCGACGGCTTTGGAAACGTTGCTATAAATTTCTTTCTCTATTCTTCTCGCTTTGTTTTCAAGATCAAGCGAACGTATCTCTGCAATGTCGTTTTCGATTTTTTGGATTTCGGCAGTAAAATTCTTTTTTCTTTCAGCCTTTTTTTGATCCATTTCCATGATCTCATATATCATATCTTCGACAATCATATTTTCCGCTCCTTTCTTATTATATCCTAAAGGCTATCAATAATCTTTCAAATCAGCGCCGCCACACATCATATTAGCAATCATAGATACAAATGCCGCCACCGCATGAACTACAAACATAAGCAGAAGAAAACAAAAAATGCCGAAACTGAACGTGTGTCGACAGACGACCACCGTCGCATATATGAACGAGAACAAAAAACATGGAATAAACAAAACAGACACCGCTCCACCAACATCCGTATCGGAAATAAAGCCGAAGCCTATCCTATCCACAAATCCCGTGATAATCGCAGTGACGATCATCATGCACGGAATCGTCCATAACAAATGCCACATACTGTATGAAAAGGAGACTTCGGCAACATAACCCGCAAGTCCGAAGAAAGCCGCAAAGACGCCTACCCACAGAGCGACGCCCAGTTTTCTCCCGAAAACGTACCAATCCCATGTCTTCATGTTTTCGGATAACCAATCATCACAATCAATATCATTGTTGTCAAAAAATTCTGCTATAAATTCTGCAAGATGCTCAAATACAACCATCAGAACAAATGAGAGAACCGCATAAAAGGCTGTACCTACATCGTGCGGCATATCGCAAACGAATATCGCGCCTATTATTTCAAAGGTCAAAAGCCCCATAAAAATGAACTTCCACACTCTCGACCCCTGCCAAAATTCATCCCATGAAGTAGTCATAAATGCGGCGTGCACACTGCATACCACGGGGACAAACAGCAGCATATACCATTTATTCAAAAGCGACAGCTGCGGGATTGCCGTCGCCGCCAAAACCAAAGTGACGACCGTAAAATATATGCTGTTGAGAATAATATTTCTTTTTTCTGTTTTTTGTTCGGCGCGTAATGTATCAAGCTGCTTTTGCTGTTCTATTCCCTATCTATCTGAAATAGCCTTAAACTTCAAACATAACTTGTCCGCATCGCGGTATCCAGCAAGAGAATGAAGAGTTTCCACAATATCCAAGCTTTCCTCGTAACAAAGCTCCTCTTCATTGACGTTGATCGCTTCGTAATACTTTGTAAGTTTTCC
>CAZNXL010000327.1:0-1927 GCA_964577075.1 uncultured Dorea sp.
AATTCCATGCCGATCTATATCGTATTAAGACTGAAAAAGTAATAGATTCAAACAGGTCCCGGGTATATATGAAATCCGGGACTTTTTCTTGTATTTGCAAAACATATCTGGTAATATGTACGGTTATCATTGCATTATTTTTATAAAAGGGGTAAAATCCTAGTAAGAGTTTACGAATGACAAAGATTATGGAGGTACACTATGAAAGTAGCAATACTTACAGCAAATACAGCAATATATAGGGAACAGGAAGAGGATAAGAGCGGACAGGTCATTAAAAAGATGGTAGAAAAAGCAGGCGAGCAGGTCGTATTCAGCAAGGCTGTTCCGAATGACAGGAAGGTGTTATCTACGATCATGCAGAGAATGGCGGACGGAGAGCTTGCGGACTTAATCCTTACAACCGGAGGAGCGGGATGCGCACCGGAGGATTGTACGCCGGAGGCAACGATGGATGTTGTAGAACGGCCGCTTCTCGGCATTCCGGAGGCGATGCGCGCTTATATGATGACACTGACGAAGCGTTCAATGCTGAACCGCTGTGCGGCAGGTATCCGCGGTAAAGTGCTGATCGTAAACCTTCCGGGAAAAGAAGGCGCGGTAAAGGTTGCTTTGGAATATCTGCTTCCTGAGATCCAGCATGCAGTAGAAGTCATTAAGGGAGAAGTGTAAGGATGACGGTCACCTATCTGTACCATAGCGGATTTGCAGTGGAATTTGAGCAGATCATGCTGGTATTCGACTATTACAAGGGCGAACTTCCCGGAACAGCAAAGGAAAAGAAGCTCTATGTCTTTTCCAGTCATTCTCATAAAGATCATTTTCAAAGAAGCATCTTTGACTGGAGCAGAGACTATGATGTCACTTATATTCTGTCAGATGATATAGAGGAAATTGGCGCCGGCGGGAGAGTTGTCAGTATCGGCGCCGGAGAAGAGATACAAGTGGATGAACTGAGGATAAAGAAGCTCCGCTCTACAGATGAGGGTGTGGCGTTCTTTGTATGTGCCGGGGATCTTACGATTTATCATGCCGGCGATCTGAACTGGTGGCATTGGGAGGAAGAGAGTCCGCAATATAATGAGGATATGAAGAAAGACTATCAAAGAGAGATCGCCCTTTTGGAAGGGGAACATATTGATCTGGCGTTTCTTCCTCTTGATCCAAGGCAGGGACAGGCTTATAGCTGGGGACTTGATTATTTTGTGAGGCACACTGACGCAAAAAAGATATTTCCCATGCACTTGTGGGGAAGTTATAAGACGATACAAAAGCTGCTGAGTGATCCGGTATCAGAGGACTACCGCGATAGAATTGTAAAAATCAGGAAAAGGGGAGAAAAGTTTGAAAGTTAGTATCTATACAGACGGCGCGGCAAGAGGAAATCCGGATGGTCCGGGAGGATATGGGACGGTATTGGAGTATATTGATCCTAAAGGAGAGCTGCATACAAAAGAGATTTCCCAGGGGTACAAAAAGACTACGAATAACCGGATGGAGCTTATGGCGGTTATCGCCGGGCTGGAAGCGCTGAACCGTTCATGCGAGGTGGAGCTGTATTCTGATTCCAAATATGTGGTAGATGCGTTTAACTTAGGATGGATCGAGAATTGGGTGAAGAAGGGCTGGAAGCGCGGAAAGAATGAGCCGGTCAAGAACGTTGACTTGTGGAAAAGGCTGCTTCTCGCCAAAGAGAGGCATCAGGTGAAGTTCATATGGGTAAAGGGGCATGGCGGACACAGACAGAACGAGCGCTGTGACACTCTCGCTACGACAGCGGCGGACGGCGATGATTTGATTGACGATGAAATCTTGTAATTGCGAACAGAAAAAAAATATGTTATAATCCAGAATTGCGAGTAAGACAAGTAATCGCAGCTGCAGGAGCCGAAAGGCTGCAGGTGAGGAAAGTCCGGGCTTCACAGGG
>CAZNXL010000328.1:0-1909 GCA_964577075.1 uncultured Dorea sp.
TATATAATTCCAGAAGACCTTCCTGATAGTTCGTAGCCGCATCCTTCTCGAAACTTGCCAGGATCTTCGGCTCCTCACCGAACATCTCTATAATCTCCGGATTCGTACCGATACCAAGCGCGCGGATCAATACAGTAATCGGCACCTTTCTGGTTCTGTCTACACGTACATAAAAAACGTCATTGGAGTCCGTCTCATACTCAAGCCATGCACCACGATTGGGAATTACAGTGGATGAGTACAGCTTCTTGCCTAATTTGTCATGAGCAATCGCGTAGTAAATACCCGGAGAACGAACCAACTGACTTACGATAACACGTTCGGCTCCGTTAATTACGAATGTACCGGTGCTTGTCATCAACGGTAAATCTCCCATGAAGATCTCATGTTCATTAATCTCGTCAGTTTCTTTGTTGTGGAGTCTTACTCTGACTTTCAGAGGTGCAGCATAAGTCGCGTCACGCTCTTTACACTCTTCAATTGTGTACTTTACGTCATCCTCGCACAATGTAAAATCTACAAATTCCAGGCTTAAATGTCCGCTGTAATCTGCAATCGGGGAAATGTCATCAAAAACTTCTTTTAATCCTTCATCCAAAAACCACTGATAAGAATCTTTCTGGACTTCGATCAAATTCGGCATCTGAAGGACTTCTTTTTGTCTGGAATAGCTCATGCGGAAACCTTTTCCACTTTTAATGGGACGAATTCTGTTTTTCTCCATATTGACGTTTCACTCCTCGTTTATTTTTTTGTGGACGCCGAATTGCCCGTAAATCATGCACTTTCATAAAATTAACTATGTGTCAGGTTATTGTTTCATGCAGATTCACGGCATAACTCTCCACAATAGCGCATTTTTTATAGTAGCACAGCTTTGTCAAGCTTGTCAACTACTTTTTTACAGTTTTACGGTAGTCTTACGGCAGTTATAAACCGGCTATAAGCCTAAAATAATTTTTACCAGCAACAACCCCAGCACGATCATAATGACCGGTTTTGTGATCTTACTCCCCTTGCTGATCGCCAGTGAGGCGCCGATATAATTCCCCGCCATCCCACATAGCGCAGCAGCAATCCCAACTATCCATATGATCTGTCCTTCCACAATAAATACGCACAGAGACGCAAGATTGGTTGTCGAATTGATGATCTTAGTCTGTGCATTGGCGGATTTTATATTGAGACGGGCAAATGCATTCAAAGCTATGATAAGAAATGTTCCCGTGCCCGGCCCGTAAAACCCGTCATACACACCAATGACAAGCGCTGATACGCTGGTGATCATGTATGTTCTTTTTGAAAACACAGTTTCCTCAGGATATTCCTTGCCAAACATATTTTTATTCAAAACAAAAAATGCCGCAATTGCAAGGATCGGTATCATGACCGCCTTCAGATACCTCTCATCGCTCATCAGAGATAGCCTTGCGCCGATCAGCGAGCCTGCGACCGCATTGATCATTGCCGGCAGGATGAGTTTAAAATGAACAAGCCTTTCCCTGATAAACTTAAGTGACGCGATCAGCGTCCCGCAAGTGGCTGATAATTTATTGGTAGCAATCGCGAAATGAGCCGGAAGACCCGCCAGCATATACGCGGGCAGGGTGATCAGGCCTCCTCCTCCGCCCATCGCATCTATGATTCCTCCCAGAAATACCAAAGGACATATGATCAGAAATGTTTTCATCGTTACTTCCATCATTTACACCACATCTTTCTGCTATCTGTCGTTTACCACGCGGAAAAAGGCTGCCGGTTTACCGACAGCCTCTCTTAAGCTCTCAATCCTACGATTATTTAAGCTTAACTTCTGCACCCTCAGCTTCAAGTTTGGCTTTGATCGTCTCAGCCTCTTCTTTAGAAACTGCTTCTTTAACTACCTTCGGAGCTTCATCAACTACAGCCT
>CAZNXL010000329.1:0-1858 GCA_964577075.1 uncultured Dorea sp.
AAATGCTTTTTGGATATTTGCCCCGCTGGCAACCAGGCCATGATTTGCCAGAAGAACCGCCTTGCTGTCTGCACTTGCCGCGATTGCCGCTTCCGCCAGTTCCTCTGTTCCAAATGTCCGGTAAGGTGCAACAGGTATCTTCGTAGTTCCTGCTCCGCCGATCACATAATGAACTGCCTCGATCGGCTGATTCAGACATGCAAATGTGGTGCAGAATGTTGAATGGGTATGTACAACTGCGCCCGTTCCCTGTTTATTTTTATAAAATGCCATGTGAAGCCCCCACTCGCTTGACGGTTTCTTTTCTCCGTCCACGATCTCTCCGTCCATATTCAGCACTACCACATCCTCTGGTTTTGTATCAAAATACCCGATCCCGGACGGACTGATCGCCATGAGCCTTTCCTTCTCACTGTAAATACTGATATTCCCGCTTGTACCTTTGCTAAGCCCCTGTGAACTCATCTGTTTCCCATACTCGACAATTAATTCCCGTTCTTTTTGTAATAACACTATTCTTGTCCTCCCTGATATAGAATGTGATTCACAACCATGTCGCTTTTCCCTTTTCTCCAGTAATCATTAATAACGTCCTTTAAAAGTCCGGGCGACCTGGGGAGCGCGTCCACCACGCTTCCTGCATTGTGCGGCGTTAATGTAACATTATCCAGCTTAAGAAGCGGATCATCCGGCTCTAATGGTTCATCCCAGTATACATCCAATGCCGCCCCGCCGATTGTGCGGTTTTTCAGCGCATCGAGAAAGTCTTCTTTTACCAGCACCTTTGCACGGGAGGTATTGATCAGATACGCGGTCTTTTTCATCATGCTAAGATATTTCTGATTGATACTGTTTTCCGTCTCCGGCGTTACCCGCAAATGCAGTGAGATGATATCCGCCTCCTGAAACACCTCTTCTTTTGACTTCATCTTTACATCCAGCCCTCTTTCGTCCATCTGCTCCTGCGTGACATAGGGGTCATACGCTATGACCTTCATCCCCAGGCCGGCCGCTTTTTCAGCAACTAAACGTCCGATATGGCCCACGCCGACGACTCCCAGCGTCATAGACCTCATATTCGTTGTATACTCTGCGTTCACGTAGTCTTTTAACCATACTCCCTGACGCATAGCCGCATGTGCTCTGGCGATATTTCTTGTCTCCGCGAACATAAGACCTATCGCAAAATCAGAAGTTGCTTCTGCATTTCTTATGACATGGATGACCGGTATGTTTTTTTTCGTTGCCGCTGCAACGTCTATGTGCTCCATTCCTCCTCTGCATGTGGCGATCAGCCGCAATTTTTTTGCCTTTGAGATCAGTTCCTCTGAGACGGGGCAGAAATGCACCATCAAAACATCCGCATCTTCAATCTCCTCATACAGCTTTTCCGGCGCTTTTTCCGCATCCGGTCCGTTCAATTCGAGATTCTGCGCTCTTCTGCGAAAATCCAGCCTGTCCCGGGTTTCCCACACAAGCGGCACGACCTGAATCTCTTCTTCGGTATCCAGCTCCCTCGCCGCTTCCTCCAGCAATTTCTCACTTACAACAATATCTCCCACTACTATAATCTTCATCTTCAATTTTTATCCTTCCTGCCGCCTAATCTAAGGTCCATTTTAAAAGTCTGTTCTGGATCTTCTCAAATACCTGTACAACTACTACCAGCACAACTACCATAAAAAGAAAGCCGCTCCATACATTCGAATACAGACCAAACAACGAATACTTTTTGATAAAATATCCCATTCCAAATTCTGTTCCGTACATTTCCGCAAATACAAGTACCATGAACGAACTTCTAAGTCTAACTATTAAAAGTCAAGACTTAAAATGAATTTTTTTGCATGAATTGCGG
>CAZNXL010000330.1:0-1846 GCA_964577075.1 uncultured Dorea sp.
TGCGCTGATCGATATTTTGACCTGCCGCCATATACGATATTCCTTCAATTTGGTCGACTTTCTTGTTTCTTTGATTTTGATTATGATTCTCATTTGCATTTAAAATATATCATATTTTATGGGAAAATACAACTATGCTTATTGGTATGATTTTCTCAATAAAAATGAGCAACATAAAAAGCTGAGTCCCTAAGGCTCAGCCATATTATATAATACTTTATTCAACATTCTCTCCAGTGCCTCGACTTCTTTTTTCGTCATTCCGAGGGTTAACATCTTGTCAAGCTTCTTTCTGTCCATCTCCATCCGTCTCTGTATGTCGTAAGCCTTTTCTGTCAGATAGATATTTTTGCAGCGCTTGTCTCCTGCATTGGGAACTGAGAGGATAAATCCTTTCTCATCCAGTCTCTTTAACAAACCCGTCACCGTAGGATTCTTCAGGTTCAACGCCCGTTCCACATCTCTCTGCGTCACTTTTTCTTTCCCGCTCCGAAAGAGAAAATCAAGCGCCTCGCACTGAGAAGATGTGATCCCAAGGCTCTTTAAACGCTTGTTAAATTCTTTTTCATACAGGGTATTGATCTGTTTAAACAGGAATCCTATCGTTTTCCTCTCTCTCATGGCGCGCTCCTTTCCCGATATCTTTCCTTCAGTTTTTCATTTTCTTAAGCTCACGGGCAGAAAACATCACGGCAACAGCCGCAGCTGCGCTGTCTGCGATCGGGCCGGCATACATGACGCCGTCGATTCCCATGAACACTGGAAATATAAGCAGCAAAGGCAGCAAAAATATAACCTGTCTGGTGAGTGACACTACAATTCCAAGCTTTGCTTTACCGATAGATGTAAAGAATCCGGAACACATAGGCTGAATCCCGTTTATGAATGTCATCAGCATAAATATTTTAAAATACCGCTCTGCAAAATGGAAATACTCTTCCGTCCCCGTTCCGAAGATACTGACAATCTGTCTTGGAAACAATTGAAAACACAAAAAAAATAGAATTCCCACGCACATAGATATCTGGAATGCCTTTTTATATGCTTCGCGGACTCTCCCGTAATTCTTTGCCCCGTAGTTAAATCCCCACAGCGGCTGACATCCCTGAGAGGTGCCGATACAGATTGACATAAATACCATGTTGACTTTCGAGATCACCCCGACACAGGCAAGAGGAATATCCGAGCCATACATAGATGCCGCGCCGTAATGCCGCAGTGTATTGTTCATGGTAATCTGCACGATCGCCATCGCAATCTGGTTTACACAGGATGCCATCCCAAGGGAAACAATCGCTTTCAGATACTGAAGTCCCGGGCGAATCATGGAAGGCATAAGATCCAGCTTTTTAAATCTTGAAAAATACACGATGACCAATATCCCCGAGACCACCTGTCCTGTCACGGTCGCCCATGCCGCCCCTTTGATCCCCCAGTGGAACACAAAGATAAAGGTAGGGTCTAACACTGTATTGATGATCGCTCCAGTCAGCATACATGTCATAGAATAGGTCGGGCTTCTGTCCGCACGGATCAGATGATTCCCTCCTGTTGTCAACACCAAAAACGGAATCCCCCACGCTGTAATCCCTAGATAATCCTGCGCAAAGGGAAGGATGTCTTTCGTAACACCAAACACCTGCAACAGAGGGTTTAAAAATACAAGCACGATCGCCGCTATCATAATCCCGCAGGCTCCCAGCATAAAAAGTCCTGTCCCGACAATATTGTTGGCTCTCTCCTGATGACCTGCACCTGACTCCAGATTAAAATTAGACGCACTTCCGATCCCTAATAAAAGAGCCGTAGCCGTACAGATAATCGACACCGGAAACGCGATATTTGT
>CAZNXL010000331.1:0-1840 GCA_964577075.1 uncultured Dorea sp.
CCGCCGTGTGCCGAACGGCGCGCACGGTGGTGTGAGAGGTCGGCTAGGAACCTAGCCTCCTACTCGATTGCAGAGATACATCATTCCCGGAAGAAATGTGTTACGGTAGAAATGTACTGCATAATTTCATCTAAAGTAAGCCCTGTCCGCATTAAGTCCTCTTTCCGAACAGAATAGAACACCGAGTACGGTCTTGTATGGATTCTTTGTGCATATTCATAACAATTTAAAATCTCTGCAGTAATGACCTCGTAGGGGAAAGAAAGTCCATTTGTTCCCATAGTTCCCACGAACAGGTTCTGGGCACAATCCCCCAGAATGCGACATTTGTTGAATATCTCAATGATGATCTCACGGGAGTCGATGCCTTCTACATCGTCAAGATCGTGGGAGAACTGATAGCTGGCGTTCTTTTGGGAATTAGCGATCAGCAGTAATTGTATGTGAGATTCTTTGCTGCGACCGTCATAGTTCTTGATTGGAATTAGAATCAGAACGCTGTCTTTATAACGGAAAGTCTGATCAGGTGCGTATCCCAACTGGTCCTGCTTTGCCTGATCAATCAAATTTTGCAGTATCTCCAGTGAAATACTGAATGCCTCGGATAAATATCTAAGGACAGCACACAGGATCCCTTTGCTGGAAGACATATCTACTCGGCCGGAACGGTCGATACCGATGGCAAATACGGTATGTTTGAGTTCTTCGGAGTAATCCTTTAAAAAAAGCGCCATATTGTCCTGAAAGTCGCCTTTTATGATTGTGAATCTTCGTAGGGCATCCTGGCCTGCATTTTTGGTGTTCATAGAAACGACTCGTTCACCAAGCCTACATTTTTCAAGCAACTCTGCATAATCAGCCTCCTGAAACAATGCCTTTTTTTGAATGCCAGAGAGCAGGTATTCATAGGTTTCTGTGATTGCGCAAGCTCCGATTTGAAGTGGAATGATCGGCTTGTGATACTTTATGGCCAGATCCACTTCTTTCCGGACATGTGCTGATGTCTGGGAGTACTCGGACAAAACTAGGATAAAATATTCGCAGGATTTGATTGCACAGGGAATCTCGGCGGCATAGTCCTTGCTACTGCCAACGGACTCAGGCGTGATCCAGCATGCTACCCCATCAAGTTCCAGCTTTTTCGCCAAATCTTCTGCAAAAACATGATCTGGATTATTCTTATGGCTGATAAAGACCATCGGCTATTCCTCCATAATATAGGGAGCATCCCAAGCGGCTCCCCACCGGGTCACAGCGTCATCTGCGGGGATAAGGATCTTGTCATTTCCACCAGGATTCTTAGAGAAAAGCGTGCGTGTGCCAGGGAAGCACTTCCCAACATATGGTTCGTTGATATTAATGATGAACAGATCGCCTCTTTGAAAAAGGTATTCCATCTTTTTGTGAAGCAACAGAATCTTAATGTACCCATTTAGTATATAATTATACTCAGTATTGAAGGCATGATAGTGGGGCTTTTCAAAGGTATAGTCCTGGTAATACGAGATGCCAATCTCATATCCGCTGGTTTTGAAATAGTCCAGTCCGTTGGGATGGCTTAGATTCCCACACAGATACACACGGCCTGTGTTAGATAGTCCCTGCTCTATTTCTGTATTTTTTATAATTTTCATGTCTAGTCCTCCTCTCTGCGGCAAGATGCTGATGCATAAAGTAAGCATAGCCGTTGTACCCCTTGAAAGAATCAATGAGGATTTTCCGAACCTGCTCTGCCTTTTAGTCAGATGCAAATGTTTCTTGTAATATTAATCCTATGCCGCAGCCGGTAAGCTGCGTTCATGGCCAGGATATTGAGGGCGGCTTCGGTTTTTGCGGTTTC
>CAZNXL010000332.1:0-1818 GCA_964577075.1 uncultured Dorea sp.
GAATCTTATTTTTCAAGCCTGACACCTGCTTCTTTCGTTGCTTTTTTCAAAAAAACATACTATAATGAATTATAGCATTATTTTCCCGTTTCTGGCAATGCCGAAACACAAATTGTTGAAAATATATAGAATATATAGAAATATTTGCAAACACCAGGATATCATATAGATAAGGAATGGCAAAATGTCAAAAAAAGTTGAATTTCATGGAAGCGATCTTGAAAAAATAGAAGAATATTATCATATCCCCAGGGCGGAAATCATACAATTCGGGGCAAACGTTAACCCTCTCGGTCTGTCCGAAGGCGTGAAGAAGACGCTTGCCGCCAACCTGAATATGATCAGCAGTTATCCTGACCGCAATTATACAAGTTTAAAAAAAGCCATCAGCGACTACTGCGGATGTATGCCGGAAAATGTCGCTGTCGGCAACGGATCCACGGAACTGATCTCTCTTCTGATCAGTGTGCGCCGCGCAAAAAGGGCGTTAGTTGTGGGACCAACCTATTCAGAATACGAAAGAGAGCTATCCCTTACCGGGGGTTCTCTGGAATATTATAACCTAAAAGAAGCCGATAACTTTGTATTGGACGTCGAAGATTTTCTCCATGCCCTGAGTACAGATATCGACCTGCTCATTATCTGCAATCCCAACAATCCCACCTCCTCTGCCATCACTCAGGAGGCGATGGAACGCATTGCAAAGGTCTGCAAGGAGCAGTCTGTCTTTATCATGGTAGATGAGACGTACGTAGAGTTTGCACCGGATATGGATGCCATAACTTCGATTCCTCTCACGAAAATCTATGATAATCTCATGGTGATCCGCGGCGTATCCAAATTCTATGCTGCCCCGGGACTCCGTTTCGGGTATGGAATTACAGGCAGCAAAGAATTCCTGAGCACGCTCTCCATACACCAGGATCCGTGGAGTCTTAACAGTATCGGCGCATTTGCCGGGGAATTAATGTTAAAAGATGCTGAATATATTCAAAAAACAAGGGATCTCATTGACCGCGAACGCACAAGATTATGCAGAGAGCTGGAAGCTCTTGACTCTTTCAAGGTGTACCCTCCTTCCGCCAATTTCATTCTCCTTCGCATTATGAAAGATGGCCTCACCTCTTTCGATGTCTTTGAAGCAGCGATCCATGAAAAAATGATGATCCGTGACTGCTCCTCTTTTAAAAGCCTTGACGGAGAGTTTGTGCGATTCTGCATTATGGATCCGGAGGATAACGAACGGCTGCTGCGTGTATTAAAACAATTCTGACATACGGATAGAATCCTGAAATCACAGAACGCAGGATTGTAAGACATAAGCCCCGCCCGGTATCACTATACCTCTGTCAGCTTATTTCAGCTTACAGGTGCGTTACCAGGCGGGGCTTGCTGTTTTTTACCTTTTTAGAATCAACGCAATGAATGTGATATCCTCATCGCCCGTATTCTTAATTCCGTGACTGTTTCCCTCTTCACAGAAAAAAGAATCGCCCGGTTCAGCCGGAATCTTTGCACCATTATCATTATAGATCCCCGTACCGCTCAAAATATAATAACCTTCTGCATCTCCCTGGTGCGTATGATAGCCGATTTCGCACCCTGCCGGAACCGTAACCCTGGCATACATCTTGCAATGCTCTCCACGTGCAGCATCGGAAATCAGCATCTCCTTTATAATATAACCCGCTCCGCCATATGCATTCTCAACTTTCATTGTCTGTCTTTCTCCTGTTTTTGTCATAGAAGCTCCTCCTTTTTTGGATCTGTACCAAATTGATATGCTAATGTTAACATTTATTTTCAATCTCAACAACT
>CAZNXL010000333.1:0-1800 GCA_964577075.1 uncultured Dorea sp.
GGGAGATTGATGTGCTGGTGTCTACGACGATTATCGAGACAGGGTTAGATATCCCCAATGCAAATACGATGATTATCCACGATGCGGACCAGATGGGGCTTGCGCAGCTTTACCAGCTCAGGGGGCGCGTGGGCCGATCCAACCGCATGGCCTACGCTTTCCTTCTGTACCGGAGAAATAAACTTCTGAGGGAAGAGGCAGAAAAGCGCCTGTCCGCCATCCGGGAATTCACAGATCTAGGTTCAGGTATTAAGATTGCCATGCGCGATCTGGAAATCCGCGGTGCGGGAAACCTCCTGGGGGAGAAGCAGCACGGCCATATGGAGGCGGTGGGGTATGATCTGTACTGCAAAATGCTGAACGAAGCAGTCCGGCGGTTAAAAGGCGAGGCGGAGGAAGAAGAATTTGCGACAGCCATTGACTTGAACGTGGACGCTTATATTCCCGATTCTTACATCCCTAACGAGCATCAGAAGCTGGACGTATACAGGCGCATCGCGGCGATTGGGAATGAGGAGGACATGGCGGACATGGCAGATGAGCTGACGGACCGGTTTGGGGACGTGCCCAGAAAAGTATGGAAGCTTTTGGAAGCGGCAGAGATAAAGGTATTGGCACACAGCGTCTATGTGACGGCCATTGAGCAAAAGGGGGAGAGTTATTATTTTACCATGTATGAGAAGGCAAGAGTCCGCCCGGAGCGGATTCCGGCGCTGATAGAGAAATATAACGGGGATCTGATGTTCCGAACGGAGGATGCGCCCTGTTTCATTTATTGCGCAAGGAGACAGAGGAGACAGGAGAAAAAAGAAGAGTTTGTCCTTGTAAAAAATGTGTTAAATTCCATGAAAGCATTGCTTGAATAAAGAAAAAATGTTACACTAACCTAATGCGACAAGACACCTGAAGTAGGAGGAAATAGAGAGCATGAAGAAGAGAATAACGGCGCTCGCGCTTGCAGGGATCATGGCTGCATCGGTATTAAGCGGATGCAGCAGTTTTAAAGACAGCGATACGGCGGCAACTGTGGATGGGGATGTGATCTCTGCCGGCCTTGCGAATTTTTATGCAAGGATGATACAGGCGCAGTATGAGACATGGTATGCGGGATATATGGGAGACGATATGTGGTCCGGAGAGGCCTCTGAAGGAGAGACTTATGAAGAGTCTGTGAAGGAAGGTCTCATGGAGGATCTGCAGGACATGTTCATTCTGGAAGACCATATGGATGAGTATGATGTATCTATATCTGAGGAGGACGAGGCGGCTATCAAGGAGGCGGCACAGGATTTTGACGATGCAAACGGGCTGGAAGATAAGGAAAAAGTGTCTGGCTCTACAGAAAATGTGGAGCGGCTTCTGACGCTCTTTACCATCCAGCAAAGGATGCAGGAAGCGATTTATGCCACCGTAGACACAGAGGTTTCTGATGAAGAGGCTGCGCAGAAAGCAATGCAGTACGTGTTCTTTTCCACAAGCACGACGGATGATGATGGCAATACAGAAGAAATGACGGATGAGGAAAAGGAAGCATTGAAGGAAACGGCGGAGAGCTTCGCTGCAGATGCGGGGAGCAGAGAAGACTTTGCTGCATACGCGGAAGAGCTTGGATATGAAGCGTCTGACGCAACATTTGATGCGGACTCGACAATACCTGACGAAGCGCTAGTCAAGGCGGCGGACGCACTGGAGGAGGGTGACATTACGGAAGTGGTTGAGGCCGAGAATGGCTATTACGTAGCGAAGCTGACGAGTCTTTTTGACCAGGAAGCCACCGAGACGAAAAAGCAGGATATCATA
>CAZNXL010000334.1:0-1793 GCA_964577075.1 uncultured Dorea sp.
TATTCTTTTACAAATGCCCACCCCTCTATCGAAATACAGGGAGCAGTATATAGCGCATCTATATTTCCCAATACTCTGTCTGTTTTCTGTGTCCGAATTGTCACAGATTTCATTGGTTTCTTTAACTTGCGTTTTCCTACATTACATGAAAAGTCCAGCTTCTGCTGTGTAAGATTTTTATTATAAAACGGGTCTTTTCTGTCAAACAGCGGGTGCAGATGATACAATTTCTGCTGTTCCTCCATAAGCCGCTTTGACTTTGCCATATCTGCGAGGTCATATCCTCTGCTCGCAGATTCATAATGCCAGAGAACCACATCATTTCTGACCACATTATAGTACCCCTTTTCTACAAGCTTCATGCAAAAATCAATATCATTATAAGAAACCCGCAGTTCTTCATTGAATCCCTGAACCTGTGCAAATTTATCTGCCTCCACCATCAGACAAGCTCCTGTGACTGCCAGATAATTATAATCAAGCCTGTTCCGTCCAAAGTAGTAAACTTTATCATCATTCATATTAGAAAGCACATGACAAGGGCCATCTTCTATATCAATCACTCCACAATGCTGTATATGCCCATTATCCGGATACAGCAGTTTAGCTCCTACAGCTCCAACATATGACAGTTCTGCCTGCCCCAGCATCCTTTTCAGCCATTCATTCTGAACAATTTCCATATCATCATTTAAAAACAGATAATATTCGCCTTTTGCATGTTCTGCGCCAATATTACACATTTTTGAAAAATTAAAATTCATCTTTTTATAAATATACTGCGCCTGATGCTGCTCCGCAAGTCGTTTATATTTACCCTGATTCTCTTCATTGCTTCCATTATCTACAAGAATCAACTCATAGTAATCATAATCAGTCAAATCAGATAAAGATTCTATGCATCTCTTTAAAACCTCATAATTATCTTTCGACGGAATAATAATGCTCACCAGTGGACATTTTATACTGGTATAACACACCCGGTATTCATTCATATCCTCCTGCAGTTCCAGTTCTCCCGTAAGATTCCTTCTGACCAAAGCATCTTCTTTACACTTTTTCATGTTTTCCACTGCACACGAATTTTCCCCTTGGATTTCATCCGTTTCCCTACAGTGATATAAAATCTTAGGTATATGTGCAATACAATTCGTCTTTTCTGTAAAGCGCAGCGCTAAATCATAATATTCCGCCCCCTTATAACCCAAACGCAATCCCCCAAGTTTCTCAACAATGTCTTTCCGGTAAACACTTAAATGGGAAGTATACCAAAAAGACATTAAAGTATCCGGCGACCAATCTGCCTTAAAATGAGGCATAAAACGATGCTTTCCATCTCTGGTGATGCTATCCTCATCACTATAAATAAAATCCAGGCTGCAATTTCCATTTAAAACCTTTGCCACATCATAAAGAGCATCTGATGACAACAAATCGTTTCCATCTAAAAAAGCAATAAACTCCCCTGTCGCTAAGCCAATGGCTGAATTTACAAGTACTGACTCCCTTCCGTCATTCGAACAAAATACACATTTGATTTTACTCTGATTCTTATACTTCTGAACATAATACTGTACACGCTCTTTCACCGTCAAAGCAACAGAGACATCCACTGCCACACACAATTCCCAATTGGAGTATTTTTGTCCTAATACAGCTTCCACGCACTCACTCAAATATGAATCCTCCGTTTTAAAAACCGGCAGAATTACTGAAATCAATGGTTGGTATTCTATGCGCTCATCGTGAGTTTCCTGTGTCTCCACCTCTGACATCCATTTCTCATAACCAGA
>CAZNXL010000335.1:0-1776 GCA_964577075.1 uncultured Dorea sp.
TTCGAATCCCCGCACGCTCATGTTGTGAAGTTAGCGGAAATCCAGTGCTTTTTATAAGGGTTTCCGCTATTTTATTGATTGATACTTTGAAAAGAAGATATATCGTTTGCGAGTATGATTCCAGACAAAAGGAATCCTTATGATCAAGCGGACGGAACCAGGAAGAAGACAGTAGACAAACGGCCGCAATAAAAAAATGGAAGTAACGGGGCTCGAACCCGTGACCTCTCGCGTGTGAAGCGAACGCTCATCCCGGCTGAGCTATACTTCCATTAAAAAATATTATAACACTTTTGTTTGGAAATTCAACTATTAGGATATCAAAAAATATGTAAAAATATCGCTCCGCTCTTATGAAAATCGCCATGAAAAACAAGAAATTGAATTGTAGAGATGGTAAAAATATACTATAATAAAATACGGTAAAAAGAATGCGGCAGAGGCAGCAAATCCTCTGTATAAAATAGAAGTTTTTGGAAGGGAAGGAGAGGAAAAAATGGTCTACGAAAAATTAAATGAAAAGATGCTTGAAATGAAAGATGACATTATGCAGAGCATTAAAGAAAGTGTCGCTATTTACAGCTTGAAGGCAGAGCCGGAAGAGAATGCGCCGTACGGAAAAGCAATTAAAGAATGTTTGGATCAGACACTTGCTTTGGGGGAAAAGCTTGGGTTTAAGACAGGCAATCTTGATAATAAGGTAGGCTGGGTTGAATTTGGTGAAGGCGAAGAGATGGTTGGTGTCCTGGGACATCTTGATGTTGTTCCCCTTGGTGAAGGATGGGACTATGATCCGCTTGGATGCGAGATCGTAGACGGAAAGATGTACGGCCGCGGTGTGATGGATGATAAAGGACCTACCATTGGCGCTATTTATGGAATGAAAGCAATTCGCGATCTGGGGCTTCCGATCGACAGAAGAATCCGAGTATTGTTCGGATGTGACGAAGAGAGTGGCTCCTCCTGCGTACGTCATTATATTGAAGCAGGCGGGGAGCTTCCGGCTATAGGATTTACACCAGATGCGGAGTATCCGGTTATTTTCTGTGAGAAAGGGCAGTTTTTCCTGAGAATTACAAAGAAAGCAGAAGAGCCATCTGCTGTAAAAGTACTTTCTGTTGACGGCGGATCTGTTCCGAACATCGTAACACCAAGATGTACCATGGTTGTAGAGGGAGATTTTGATTTTAAAGAATCTGAGGGAATCACTGTTTCAAAGGAAGACGGGAAGACAATTATCGTTTCCGATGGTAAAGGTGCACATGGGAGTACGCCTCATCTTGGAAAGAATGCGGCGATCCAGTTGTTTGCAGCATTAAAGGATCAGGGTATCAATCTCGGAGGAGATCTTCAGAAGATGGCGGATTTTATCACAGAAAAGATCGGTACGGAGACCAGGGGAGAATCCCTTGATATCTGCTGGGAAGACGAGGAGACCGGTGACACAAGCTGCAACCTGGGCGTAGTTAAATACACACCGGAAGAACTTCTCTTTACATTGGATATTCGTTATCCGAAGAATGCCGATAAAGAACTTCTTCTGGAAAATGTCAGGAAAGTGGCAGCAGAATTTGGAATGTCAGTAGCGATCCAGCAGGACGGAAGACTGGTATATGTTCCAAAGGATTCTGAATTAGTACAGAAGCTGATGAAAGTATACCGCGAGGAGACCGGAGGAGAGGAAGAACCGGTTGCAATCGGTGGAGGTACATATGCAAAGGCGTTTAACAATATGGTTGCGTTCGGACCAATCTTCCCGGGAGATCCGGAAGTTAT
>CAZNXL010000336.1:0-1750 GCA_964577075.1 uncultured Dorea sp.
ATCATACCCTGCTTCAGGCCATATGCCGAACAAATAGGACGTATGACAGCGGGAAGTCCTTCGGGCTGATCGTGGACTATATCGGTATTTTTGATAATGTGGCAAAGGCTCTTAATTTCGATGAGTCCAGCATGAAGAAGGTTATCACCAATATCGAAGAGGTAAAGAAACAACTTCCGGCGTTGCTCCGAAAGTGCCTGAGCTATTTTATGGGTGTTGATAGAACCGTGGATGGCTGGGAAGGACTTATGGCGGCGCAGGAATGTATTCCGACCAATAAGGAACGAGATGAATTTGCGGCAGATTATCAAGTGCTGAATAGAGCTTGGGACGCATTATCTCCGGATTCTTTCCTGAATCCATACCAGACAGATTATAAGTGGCTCAGCAGGGTGTATGAATCGGTCAAGCCGGTGGACGGAGGCGGAGGCCTGCTTTGGTCTGCACTTGGTCCCAAAACTATGGAGCTTGTCCACAATAACATGGATGTGGGAGATGCAGTAGAGGATGTTGACAGCATTATCACGATGGACGCGGAACTAATAGATGATTTCATCCAGCATAATGATTTGAAGAAGGTCACGAAGAAAGTGGAAATTGATTTGGTTGCAAGAATAAAGAAACATTCAAAGGATCCGAGGTTCGTAAAGCTGGGAGAAAAGCTTGAAGAACTTAGGCTTCGTCATGAGCAAGGGCTTGTCAACAGCATTGAGTTCCTGAAGATGCTCCTTAATCTTGCAAGGGAGGCTGCCGCTGCGGAGAAAGAGGTGGTGCCGGAAGAAGAAATCGACAAAGGAAAAGCGGCGCTTACGGAACTGTTTGAGGGTGTCAGGAATGAAAACACTCCAATTATCGTAAAGCGAGTTGTCGATGATATTGATGAGATCGTCAAGTACGTGCGCTTTCCAGGATGGCAGGATACATCTACAGGACGCCAGGATGTGAAAAAAGCGCTCCGGCAAACGGTATGGATTAAATATAAGATTCATGATAAGGAACTGTTTGATAAGGCCTATGAGTATGTAGAGCAATATTATTGATTGAACGGCTGCGCTCTATCAGGGCGCAGCTTTTTGGGAGGAAGCACGTAAATGGCGTATCAGGATTTTAAGAGTTACATTGCAGATAAGTATATGGATCTACTTCACAGAGAGATATCGGATTATGTGGGCGCGCATCATGATGGTATTGGATTTCACGGGCATAGTGTTCTGTCTCTTTGCGAACAGCGAGTTGAGAATATAGAAGTGAAGTCTCTCAGATGTGTGGATCAGCCGGATCCGTTTGTGAAAATAGATGTCAATGTAACTGCTGATATTGTCATGGAAGGTTTGGGGACATCGAAGTATGATGCTGATCGGAAGACGAAATGGTTTACGGTTCATCTGGATGCATCGCTCAGAAACGGTATGGAGATTCGGAGCAGTTCCGCAGAGGAATACAATCCTCAGAAGTTTGAAATGACTACAGCATTGGACGAGTATCTGATCCCATACATATCCACGGATATGTTGGAGGATGAAGCGGAAGACTTCTATGAGTTCTATTGCATGGATGCCGTTTATTATGAGGGGTGGAGATTTCCGATAGAGGCTGTGCTACAAGAAATGGAGATACAATATTATGAGGCTCCGTTGCCGGACAATGTTTTCGGAAGGATGTATTTTCGGGGAACCGATGTTGATGTCTATGAATAGTAAGCGCTTAATTTAAGGGTGGATTCCAATCCGTATTCCGGTGTGCGATAATG
>CAZNXL010000337.1:0-1689 GCA_964577075.1 uncultured Dorea sp.
ATTCTCCCTGGCGACAGGAATCCTCTTTTCATAATTCTCAACCGTCGTGATCCGTCCGTCTTTTGGCATATACTCGCTCATAAGGATCGCAGAAAAACCTGTCGCAGTCCCGATTTCCAGCACACGCTCCGGCTGTTTCATCTTCAGTATAACCTTCAAAAAGCTCTGCGTTTCCTTTCGAATGACCGGAACGCGCGCATCCAGCGCTTCCTTTTCTATTTCCTCGATGATCTCGCTTTCCGGAGATTCCAGAGATCGAATATAGGTTACCATTCTCTCATCAACAATCATTTCGGAACACCCCTTTTCACATTTTGGTACACCACAAATCGCAATTTGGGACGTAACACTTTTGAAAAGTGTTACGTCCCCCTTTATACCTATACATCCATAATAATTGGCAATATCATCGGTTTTCTCTTTGTCCTCCGCCAGATAAATTCATTCATCTTGTCCCGGATGACGAGCTTGATCTTGCTCCAGTCAGCATTGCGCTGATGCATCAGGCAATCCTCAACAGCATCTGTAAGGATCTGGCGCGCTTCCTCCATAAGTCCCTCGGATTCTCTTACATAGACAAACCCTCTCGAGACGATATCCGGCCCTGCGAGGAGCTGGTTACTTCCCTTTTCAAGTGTCAGAACTACGATTAAGATACCGTCCTCAGCAAGATGCTGGCGATCTCTTAAGACGATATTCCCCACATCACCCACGCCCAGGCCATCTACGAGGATCTCTCCGGTCTGAACCTTATCTACGACTTCAGCTTTCTCATTACTGAGCTCTAATACGTCCCCCGAATGGATCAAAAATACATTCTCCTTTGGGATCCCCAGACTTCTTGCGAGGGCTGCATTGGCATTCCTGTGGCGAAACTCCCCGTGGACAGGAATGGCGTACTCAGGCTTCACAAGAGAGTAGATCAGCTTAAGCTCTTCCTGACATGCATGTCCTGATACATGAGCATCCTGAAAAATAACGTTAGCGCCCTTTTCAGAGAGCTCATTAATGACCTTGGATACTGACTTTTCATTACCCGGGATCGGATTAGAGCTAAAGATAACCGTATCTCCGGGCATGATCGTTACTTTCTTATGCACGTCCGCCGCCATACGGGAAAGGGCCGCCATAGACTCTCCCTGACTTCCTGTAGTAATAAGCACTGTCTTTTCCGGCGGATAATTCTTTAACTGATCTATCTCGATAAGAGTATTCTCAGGCACACTCAGATATCCAAGCTCCTGTGCAACCTGTATGATACTCACCATACTTCTGCCTTCCACTACCACCTTGCGGTTATATTTACAAGCGGAATTGATGATCTGCTGTACGCGGTCTACATTGGATGCAAATGTAGCAATGATAATCCTCGTATGCTGGTATTCTGCAAAAATGTGGTCAAAAGTAAGCCCCACAGTGCGCTCCGACTGGGTAAAGCCCGGCCGTTCTGCATTGGTACTGTCCGTCATCAGCGCCAGTACACCTTTTTTCCCGATTTCTGCAAATCTCTGTAAATCAATAGCGTCACCAAATACCGGCGTGTAATCCACCTTAAAATCCCCCGTGTGAACGACAATCCCCGCCGGTGAATAGATGGCAAGGGCTGCCGCATCCTGGATACTGTGGTTCGTCTTAATAAACTCAATCCTGAACTGTCCAAGATTAATGGACTGTCCGTGTTTGACAGCG
>CAZNXL010000338.1:0-1652 GCA_964577075.1 uncultured Dorea sp.
CTTTTGATTTTTCATTACCATATTATAGGTATACAATGTAAAAGTCAAGAAAATGTTTCAATGTGGAAAGGAAATACCAGATGAAGAAAGTAGCGCTCCATAATTTGGGATGTAAAGTAAATGCATATGAGACGGAAGCAATGCGGCGGCTTCTGTCAGAGAACGGGTACGAGATCGTTCCCTTTTCCGCCGGAGCGGATATTTATATTATTAATACATGTACGGTGACAAATGTGGCTGACCGCAAATCCAGACAGATGCTCCACAAGGCGCGCAGGATGAATCCTGATGCGGTTATTGTGGCAGCAGGATGCTATGTGCAGACGGAAGAAGGACAGGTAGATGAAAGTATAGATATTATTGTCGGGAACAATCGGAAAAAAGATATTGTAGAGATCCTTGCGGCATATGAAGAGGAAAAACACAGGAAATATTATGATGCAAGAGTTGATATAGGGCGCGAAAAGGAATATGAGGAGCTCCGCTTAAGCAGGACAACAGAACACACGAGGGCTTATATTAAGGTGCAGGACGGATGCAACCAGTTCTGCTCTTATTGCATTATCCCTTATGCCCGGGGAAGGGCGAGAAGCAGAAGTCCCCGGAGTATAGTGGATGAAGTGACAGATTTAGCAAAAAACGGATACAAAGAGGTAGTGCTTACCGGAATACATTTGAGCTCTTACGGAATTGATTTTAAAGAAGGAGAACGGTCAGATCTGCTTACGCTTATTGAACTTACGCATCAGGTAGAAGGGATTGAGAGAATCCGGCTAGGTTCCCTGGAACCGGGGATCATCACGGAGAAATTTGCAGAGAGGCTGAGCGCGCTTCCAAAAATCTGCCCTCATTTTCATCTGTCGCTGCAGAGCGGGTGTGATGAGACGCTCAGACGCATGAATCGCCGATATACGGCGGAGGAATACTATGAAAAGTGTGTGCTTCTCCGGAAATATTTCCACGAGCCCGCGCTGACTACAGATATTATTGTAGGATTTCCGGGAGAGACAGAGAAAGAGTTTGAACAATCGCGGAGTTTTGTGGACAAAGTCAATTTTTATGAGACGCATGTGTTCAAATATTCTGCGCGCGAGGGGACTAAGGCGGCTGTTATGGAACATCAGGTTCCCGGGAAGGTGAAGACTGCGAGAAGTAATGTTCTCCTTGAGATGAGCCGTAGAAAGCAAACGGCATACGAGGCGAGGCTCATCGGGACAACGCAGGAGGTCTTAATTGAAGAGGAGATCATGTATCATGGAGAAAAATATCAGGCAGGACATACGAAAGAGTATGTTAAAATTGGACAGAAATTTGCCGGAAATGTAATCAATCAGATTGTAAATGTAGAAATTGACAATTCTTTGCAAATAATTCATTGAATTTTACATGGCTTTAGGTTAGAATAAGGAATGAAGTATTTTTGGAGGACGTGAGTATATGAAAGATTTAAGCAACACTCAGTTTTTTCAAGTAGAAAGCGGTCCACAAATTCAAGCAAAAGACATTCTTGAGATTGTGTACAAGGCGCTGAGTGAGAAGGGGTATAACCCTGTAAATCAGATCGTGGGATATATTATGTCGGGAGATCCGACGTATATTACGAGTTATAACGGCGCCCGCAGCCTGATCATGAAGATGGAGCGGGATGAATT
>CAZNXL010000339.1:0-1643 GCA_964577075.1 uncultured Dorea sp.
CTTTGCATTGCCATGACAAGATTATAAGCTTTGCAGATTTCGATGCCTTCATCCGTTGGCAAACAATCATGGATAATGCCATGTCTATGGTCTTCTCTTGGATAGTCATCAAGAGCCATTTTCAGTGCTCTGCAAGCTTGGTCAAAAGCCTTGTCACCAATAGCATGCATTTCTATCTGAAGCCCTGCTCGATTTGCTTCTTTGCAAAAATCAATTACCTTCTGATCGTCATAGTAAAGGACACCATTTCCACCAATTCCATCTACATAAGGCTCATTCAGAGAAGCATCATGTGATCCAAAGCAACCATCCAGTGCACATTTAAAACATCCACCAATGCGTGGAAGCTTCCTGCTTGTTGCTACTTTAATATTCGTGCTTTGCGGAAAAACTCTAATCTGGAAACCATTTTTTAGACCCTTAGCAAAAATCTTCTCCATTGTAATATCAAGATTTCCTGTAAAGCCAACTCCACTTACGGTATGGATGCAACCGATACCTTTACTCGCCAAGAAATCAACTGTTACTTGCATATTCTTAAACAGCTCCGGGATTGAAAGCGAACTCGTTATATAGTCAGAAAACTTGAAAAATGCCTCCTGATTCATTTCTCCGGTATCCGGATGATACCCTCTCAGGTTTTTCACCTTTTTATGCATCTTTGCGAGCAGCTTTGAATTGGTGATGCAAGCATGCCCATCATACTTAACAACCATAAGCTCCTTATCCGGGCAAACGGAATCCAAATCCTTTCTACTTACAAGTCTCTTTTCTCTTACCGAATAGGGTGATGCCCCAAAAGCTATCAGAGTCTTTGCCGTCGATCTATCTACAAACTCTTTCACCATCTTAAGTATTTCCACATTCGATTCTGCATTCATAACATTCAATCCAGCATGAAATGTAGAAAATGATGCAAAATGCTGATGCGTATCTACAAATGAAGGAATCAACGCCTTTTTTCCTAAAATTACATGTTCCGAAAATGCATATTTCTCCGGCAATGTGTTACCAACATACACGATTTTTCCTTGATCCTCGACAAGAAACCGAAATACATCGTTATTCTGATTTACCGATACCACACTGCCTTCAAAGCATCTCATTGCCTCATCTCCTTTTACTGTTCAATACGATAACTTGGATCAAGCTGTGCTAACTCGTAATAATTATCAATTTCTATAATATCAGCTTTTTCACACTGCCTAATTTCTACGCAATATTTTTCTTTATAAAAGGTTCCGTTGTTAATATTGAATAAGCAATATTTAAAATCAAATCAAAATCAATTTCTTTATGGCTGCTAAGATACTTATGATATTCTGCCACTATTTTGGGATACGCACTTTCTCTAATTTTCATATTAGCATCAAGACCAGTATCTATTTTTCCCAGTTTCCATCCCGGCAAATCCAATTTTTGTTCTTCAGAAATTTCCTTTAAATATTTCATTCGTACATACTCATCAATTATAGTATATCCCTTACATACTTTTTCTGAATACATCTGGTAAGGACGTATTATATATTCCAAGCAAAATTGATGAATTGTCCCTGCCCATACATTATTAGTATTTGCTCCTAATCGTTCCAGCCTTTCCTCAATCTCATTTGCTGCACGATTGGTATATGTAATGGCAACAA
>CAZNXL010000340.1:0-1608 GCA_964577075.1 uncultured Dorea sp.
AGACCGCTCTATGATGCACTTTATCAGATCATGGGAGCGGAAAGCTTTTTGAAAAATTCAGAAAGGGGGCTTATAGAGGTTGCTCCTCTTGCTTATATGAGAGGGCGGACCCTTGACAATGCCTTTATCATTTTAGATGAAGCCCAGAATACAACACCGGCACAGATGAAGATGTTCCTCACGAGAATCGGCTTTGGCTCCAAGGTAGTGATCACCGGAGATGAAACGCAAAAAGATCTTCCTTCCGGGCAGCTATCCGGACTGAATGTGGCTGTTAACGTGGTAAGGCAGATTGAAGAGATCAGTATCTGCCGCCTTTCCAGCAAGGATGTCGTACGTCATCCGCTGGTACAGAAGATTGTAGAGGCTTACGAGGCATATGAAAGTAAATCTGCCAAAAGTAAGGGCAGGGAACGAAGGAGAAGATCATGACACTGAATTTTGAAGAAGAAGGAATCTTATCGCTCCCATTGGAGTGTGAAAAGCTGGCGCTTGCGGTGATCGAAGCTGCTCTTGATCATGTGGGGTGTCCTTATGAAACGGAGGTCAGTCTTCTTCTTACTATGAATGAAGGGATCCGCCGGATGAATCAGGAGTTCCGGGGGATCGACAGAGCGACTGATGTTTTATCCTTTCCTATGGTGGACTATGAGACAGCAGGGGAATTCGGATTTTTAGAAGAGCATGAAGAATATTTTCATCCGGAAAGCGGAGAACTTCTGTTGGGAGACATCGTTATCTCTAAAGAAAAAGTGTTGTCTCAGGCAGAAGAATACGGTCACAGTGTGAAGAGAGAATATGCTTTTCTGACCGCTCATTCTATACTGCACCTTACCGGGTACGACCATATCGAGGATGCTGAGCGTCTTGAGATGGAACGGATGCAGCGGGAGATTTTAGACGAATTACAAATTTTACGATAAGATGGAGTAACTTATGGCAGGAAATAAAAAAAACGGAGATAAAGCGTTTATCGTTCAGGGTTCTATCCTTGCGATCGCCGGAGTCATTACAAAGATCATCGGAGCTGTTTACCGGGTTCCGCTTGTAAATATCCTCGGTGACAGGGGAATGGGTTATTATGGAGTCGCATTTCAGATCTATACAATTGCGTTGACACTGACTTCCTACAGCCTTCCGCTTGCCGTCTCAAAGCTGGTGTCAGCGAGAAATGCAACAAAGCAGTACAAAAATGCACATAAAGTATTCAGAAGCGCTCTGACCTTCGCATTCATCATGGGAGGTACTGCGGCACTGATCATCTTTTTAGGGGCTGATTTTATCGCCTCAGAGATCATGGCCATGAAATTAAGCTCCTATGCGCTTAGAGTATTGGCTCCCTGCATTCTGGTAGTAGCTGTGTTGGGAGTGTTCCGCGGATTTTTTCAGGGGAACGGCTCGATGGTACCAACTGCGATCTCACAGGTACTGGAACAGATCGTCAACGCGGTTGTCAGCATCGCAGGCGCCTACTTTCTTCTAAAGATGGCAAAAAACACATCCAGGGGGGAAAATTATTCCACGGCAATGGCCGCGGTGGGCGGTACTCTGGGTACAGTTGCCGGGGCGGTCTGTGCGCTTTTGTTTTTAATGTTTTTATTTATGGCG
>CAZNXL010000341.1:0-1602 GCA_964577075.1 uncultured Dorea sp.
GTTGGCCGTATTGGTCGTATCCTTGGACCAAAAGGACTTATGCCGAACCCGAAGGCCGGTACAGTAACAATGGACGTTACAAAAGCAATCCAGGATATCAAGGCCGGTAAGATTGAGTACAGACTTGATAAGACGAACATTATCCATGTGCCGCTCGGTAAAGCCTCCTTTACCGAGGAACAACTTACGGACAACTTCCAGACGCTGATCGAAGCAATCATAAAAGCAAGACCGGCAGCAGTAAAAGGTCAGTTCTTAAAGAGCGTGACACTTACTTCTACAATGGGACCTGGTGTAAAGGTTAACCCACTGAAGCTTGTTTAATTAGAATGCTGAGATAATATACAAAAAACAAAGGGGTAGGAGAGAGATCTTCTGCCTCTGTTTTTTATATCAAGAAGCATTTGAGGAGGAAAAGGATGAAATTTTATGCATTAAGCGGAAGCCCCAGAAAGAGACATAACACAGATAAACTTTTAAGTGAAGCTTTGCGCGGGATAAAAAATGTAATCCCGGATGCAGCTGTTGAGACAATCTATGTGTATGATTACCTGTATAGCGGTTGTGTTAGTTGCTATGCATGTAAACGTGTAGGGGGAAAATCTTACGGAAAATGTGCAAAAAAAGATGATATTTCTGAAATCCTTTTAAAACTTTCCGAGGCGGATGGGATTATTATCGGAGCCCCGATTTTTTTTCATGATGTCCCCGGTCAGCTTAGAGCGTTTATGGAAAGATTATTATATCCATACCTCGTATATGGAAAAGAATATTACTCTATTGCGCCTAAGAAAATTTCCACAGCGTTTATATATACAATGAATGCGACAGAGGAGAAGATGGAGCACATGGATTATCGGATAAAATTGTCTGCGTTGGAGGAGTATGCAGGAATTGTCTTTTCGATACCTGAGATTATGTATTGCTGTGATACAGTTCAATTTGACAATTACAAATTGTATATGTCTGAAAGATTTTCTGAAGAAGCAAAGCTCCGGAGACAAAAGGAGCTTTTCCCGGGAGATTGTGAGAAAGCATACGCTCTTGGACGAAGAATGGCCGAAAAGGTTAAATGTCAGCATCCCATTGTTTGAGAAATTCCTGGCAGAATTTAATAAAGTTTAGCTGGTCTGTATGAAAATAGCTGTTTTTCATGGAGATCAGATTGTAAGAGTGGAATTCGTAGTAATCATCGATATAGATTTGCTGCAGGATTCCTTCTTTTATTTCACGCGCAACTGCGCTTTTATACAAAAAAGAGATACCAATATTCTGTTGTATAAACTGTTTTACGATGGTAAGTCCGTTACTGACTTCAATTCGATTAGCGAAGCGCATAGTAGAAATATGGTTATCCCGGAAAATTGATTCCAGACGTTTCCTTGAAGGGGTCTTATCTGCGCCTAAAATAAGTGTGCTGTTATAAACGTCTTCTATAGGCGCTTTTTTCTCAGCAAGGGGATGAGTAGGTGAACAGACACAAATTGTACTGCTGCTGCATAATTCATAATAATCATGCTCTGTTTTGGATACGATTCCGTCCATTAAAAAGAAATCTAATTCTCCGTCATTTAGCATATGTGAAAGTTGACCATAGTTATC
>CAZNXL010000342.1:0-1601 GCA_964577075.1 uncultured Dorea sp.
GCTATAATAACGAATCTATCTCCGTTTTGTCAACCTCTTCTTTCATTTTCCGACATCTTTTTCGACGTCTTTTATCTGACCCTTTTATTTGCGGATCACTTTTCTGGGCGCCATCATAAAAAGCCCCTCGATGATCGTATCATTCGGCTCAAAGATCAGCTTTTCCAATCCGCCGCCGCGGGCTACGATCATGGCATACTTTCTGGTGTCCGCAGCCCGTGAACTCAGATCCATAATTTTCGCATTATGATACTGTGAGAGCTGTGGCGCATCGATCGGCGCTAAAATCTCCATTTCTTTTGCATTCGCTGAAAATACTCTCTTTCTTTTTGATTTGTGCATAATCTTATCAATATCAAGATCACCGTTCACATAAAGATACTCATACTCTACATCCATTCTTGTCATAGCAAACCACACAAGGGCTATGACAATAATCGGAACCAGAAGCCCCAGAGGGAAGATAAACACGATCAGCACAGAGACAATCGCTACAGAAACTAAAATTGCTTTCACCACCATATCTTTCATGCTTGTCTGCTTTTTTATCAACTGCTCTGTATAGAAATCACCCATCTTTTTATCCTCCAAAATCGCTTATTATCTTTACCGAACATTGTAACACATTTTACTATAAAAAGGGAACTCCCTTACTGAGAGTTCCCTCATTTTTTTATTTTTTTACAAATTCCCCTACATCATACCCATACCTGCGCCTGCGCCGGCCGGCACAGCGGGAGCGTCCTCTTTGATGTTGGCAACTACAGACTCTGTTGTCAGAAGCGTGGAAGCTACACTGGTCGCGTTCTGAAGCGCACTTCTTGTAACCTTAACCGGATCAAGGATTCCGTTTGCTACCATGTCAACATATTTCTCGCTCAGTACGTCAAAACCTGTTCCTACTTCTGACTCAGACACTTTATTGATAATTACAGAACCTTCAAGACCCGCATTTACCGCAATGTGGAACAGCGGAGCCTCAAGAGCTTTCAGAACGACATTGGCTCCTGTCCTTTCGTCGCCTTCCATCTCGGCAGCTACTTTTGCAACTTTTTTTGCTGCGTGGATATATGCGGAACCGCCTCCTGCGATAATTCCTTCCTCAACAGCTGCTCTTGTTGCTGCAAGCGCATCCTCCATACGGAGTTTCGCTTCTTTCATCTCTGTCTCAGTTGCAGCGCCTACGCGGATAACTGCCACGCCACCTGCAAGCTTTGCAAGTCTCTCCTGCAGTTTCTCACGGTCAAAATCAGAAGTCGTCTCCTCGATCTGCATCCTGATCTGGGAAACGCGGTCAGCGATCGCCTGCTTATCGCCCAATCCATCTACAATCACTGTGTTCTCTTTCTGAACCTTTACAGATTTTGCTCGTCCGAGCTGATCTAAAGTCGTCTCTTTCAGATCCATTCCCAGTTCATCAGAAACCACCTGACCGCCTGTCAGAACAGCAATATCTTTCAGCATCTCTTTTCTTCTGTCTCCATATCCTGGCGCCTTTACTGCTACTACATTAAATGTTCCGCGCAGCTTATTGACGATCAGTGTCGTAAGCGCTTCTCCCTCGATATCTTCAGCAATGATAAGGAGTCTTGCGCCGGACT
>CAZNXL010000343.1:0-1551 GCA_964577075.1 uncultured Dorea sp.
AGAGTTAAGACAGGAAGAGCGTGAAATGATTGGAAGGATATACAATCTATGCATAGATGTTTTATGCTTTGATGACGAGAAGTCCCAAAAGACGGCAAGATGCCTGTTCCATTACTTTGATAGATACACAGCATTGACCGGCAAGGTACACCCCATATATGAGGACGAGACGCTGGCAGGCATAATCTCATACCTTAATGGGCAGATAAAAAATCAATGGCATTCATGGAGCGGTCTTTTGGATTACGCGGAAGAATCAATAAATGACGTGATAGACGAATACTTCAACAGGGACTATGGGGCGATGAGCGGCAATCCGAATGACTACCACTTGCGAATGTTTGCCATGGACACTGTTTTAGCGCCATTGATGGAAAAAGTCATAGGCGTGTAAACATGATGCCGCGCTTTCCCAGATTATTCTAAAAAACCCAAAATAAAAAGTCTGTTAGATTCTGTCGAACAGTCATATAATATTAGCCAGAGGAGGATTTGGGCATGGATTACAGGGAGAAAATCATTGAACTGATTCAGAAAATCAGCGACCAGAGCATTTTGGAGTACATCTACATAATGGTTATGGATATTACAAAGGAGGAAAAAAATGAACAAAAATAACGACTATAATTGCGAGATAATTACACACATCATAGCAGTCATTCTAGGTATGTTCATCTCAAGATACCTTTTATGAAACTACAGAAAGTCTTAAAAAGCGGAATAAAGTATTCGTCCAATAGTAATCCAAAGCACATTGCCAATACGTGAGTGACTATTGGACGTATCTTTTCCATGATTTTTCTCGTTTTGCTAACATATCCCTTTTTGGCTTCCGAATATACGTAAAGTTCATTTGTTCCTACTTGCAAAATATAACCCTCGCTTTGCAGTTTCTCTACATATTTTTGTAAGTCTAACCGTCTGTCTTTTCCTATTATTGTAATCAAATCATTTGCTAGACATATATTCTTATCGTTTTTCTTTTGGATAATCAAGCCAAGTAAATCATTTTCGTCATTTATTATTTGCTTTTTATTTTTCACCTAAAATTTCCTCCCCCAACAAATCAATCAATTCGAGGACGTGCTGTTTCTGTCTGTCATTTAAGGCGTAATATTTTTCGATGGCGCGGAAAAGTTTCTTGTCGTTCCTGATTTTTACGAGTAATTCGGCTTGCTCTGGATACCCTGCCGCTTCCGGCTCTTCGCCCGTCATAAGGTATTCGACCGTCACGCCAAAGAAGTCAGCGATTCTTTTTAATTTATCTTGTTTTGGAGTACTCCTCCCCATCTTCCAATCCGAAAAAGTACTTGTTGCAATTTTCGTTTCTTTCCCTACTCGGTATGGAGTGACACCCCTCTCTTTGCACAATTTGTCAAATATTTCATACATAGCAAACCTCCTGAAAAATAATTCGGAAAACTTTGCTATTTTCTATTGACACGCTAAGAAAACCGTGCTAATATATAGAAGTAGCAAGGAAAACCGAGTTTATTGATATGTTTCTGGACAATTCATATTATATCGGTTTTCCTAGCTACAGTCAAGAGA
>CAZNXL010000344.1:0-1525 GCA_964577075.1 uncultured Dorea sp.
GTGCTGGAGGCAACGATAGCGCTGACGGATGGAGATGCATTGGTGATCAGGGAACTTATGGATGAATTAAGAGAAAAGAGAGTCACAAAACAGCCACTTGAATATCCAAGTGCAGGAAGTACGTTTAAGAGGCCGGAAGGATATTTTGCAGGGAAGCTTATCCAGGACAGTAATCTGCGCGGATTTTCCGTAGGCGGCGCACAGATCTCCGAAAAACACTGTGGATTTGTAATCAACAAAGATCACGCCACAGCGGCAGATGTAGATGAGCTGATGCGTCAGGTCTCCGAAAAGGTTTTTGAGAAATTTGGAGTGAAGCTGGAACCGGAAGTAAAAAGGTTAGGTGAATTTTAAGATGAGGTTTGTTATAGTTACGGGAATGTCAGGGGCGGGTAAGAGTACCGCGCTTAAGATGCTGGAAGATATGGGATATTTTTGCGTCGATAATCTGCCGGTGCCATTGATACCCAAATTCGCGGAGCTGCTCTCTGTACCGGGCTCGGAGATGAATAAAGCAGCGCTTGGAGTAGACATCAGAAGCGGGGAGAGCTTCAGACAGTTAGAGACAGTTATGAAAGAACTGGATAATGCCAACATCAAGTATGAGATCCTTTATCTTGAATCCAGTGACGATGTTCTTGTGAAGAGATATAAGGAGACGAGGAGATTCCATCCGCTGTCGGGGAATAGCGGGCGTGTGGATGAAGGAATCCGTAAAGAGAGAGAACAACTTGATTTTTTAATGAAAAAAGCGGACTATATCGTGGATACCAGCCATATGCTTACAAGAGAGCTGAGAAAAGAGTTGGGAAAAATCTTCGTACAGAATAAGGAATATAAGAATCTTTATATTACCGTTCTGTCTTTTGGATTCAAGTATGGAATTCCCAACGATGCCGATCTTGTGTTTGATGTCCGTTTTTTACCTAATCCATATTATATAGAAGAACTTCGCTCCATGAGCGGTAATGACAGGAAAGTCAGAGACTATGTAATGAATAATGAAAAAGCGGGAGAATTTCTCGACAAGCTGGTTGACATGGTAGAATTTTTGATTCCCAATTATATTTCGGAGGGAAAGACGCAGCTTGTGATCGGGATCGGATGCACCGGAGGAAAGCATCGTTCAGTTACACTGGCGAATGAACTGTACGAGACGCTTGAGAAAACAGAAAATTACGGTATCCGTATTGAACATCGTGATATTGGAAAAGATGCGATAACAAAGGCAAGATAGGAGTTTTAGATGTCTTTCTCGGGAGAAATAAAAGAAGAATTAATGGCGCAATATGCAAAGGCAAGGCACTGTAATCTGGCCGAACTAGCGGCATTATTGCATATGTGCGGAGAGTTTTCGGAAGATAAAAATGGAATCTGCAAGATGAAATTTAAGACGGAAAATTTTCCAGTTGCAAGAAAATGCTTTACATTGATGAAAAAAACATTTAATATAAGAACTGATATTGTTGTTCGTCGCAATCCGCAAAGGGATAGTTGGAGTTATATGCTTTTTTGCAAAGGCGAA
>CAZNXL010000345.1:0-1523 GCA_964577075.1 uncultured Dorea sp.
GGACGCAGATTGTGGCGGATGGGATAACCTTGATCATTTCGGTTTTCCTTTACCGCGGCTTTGTCAAAAAATTGAAACTATAGCGGAACTATCTGCGAACCCGGTCGATCCGCTCACGGATTTCCTGTGCTAAAGTTTGGACAAGATCAGCGAAAACCCTGATGTATGCGACTTTCTCGACCTTGTCCTATTATAACGCATTCGTCTATTCTTCGGACAATTCCTGTTGCTTTCATATAATAATTCCTCCGTTTACTATGCTTTCCATTATTGGAAATAGTATCTGTAAACAAAAGAAATTTTATACCTCAAAGCTTTACTGCATTCCCTTTATAATTCCCTTTCGGAGATTTATTCCTCTTCCTGGGTTCCGTCCTCCTGATCGTCAGTTTTTACCTCATCAGAGTAAGGGTCCTGTTCTGTCTGCTTCATGGTAATTCCCAGATCACTAAAATCTATCTTTTTCCATGCCTTTTTTTCTACCTTGATCTCCGCCTCGTCAAGCCAGCCATCTGTAACCTCTGAATACAATTCATTCTCACGTTCTGTTATGATCTCCTGCTTTTTACTCTCAGTTGCATCCTTATCGCTGAGACTTGTTACTTTTGCGACATAATATCCATTCTCAGCTTCTACTGCATCTGTAACCTCATTCTTTTTTAAAACGTCCGCCGCTTGAATAAGATCTTCATGAGGAGACTGCGATTCTGCGTCAAAAGTGGCGCTCTGCACTTCGAGTCCCTGTTCCTGCGCAATCTCTGAGAAATCCTTACTGTCTTCCTTCGCAGACTCCGCAAACTCTTCCGCCGCCTTCTTAACTTCCGCCTTATCTTCCTCTGTCGGCTCATCGGAGGAATCTGTATCTTCCCCGTCTTCCTCCGCATCATCCTCAGTATAGGAGAAGAACACATAATCCATCTTCTTCTGGTTTGCCTCCTCATCGGATACGTTCGTGTCCGCATCCTTCTTTATCTCATCAGACATCTTCTGTTCGATCGCCATAAGAGTAAGAATGCGCTCTACTGTGTCCGTATCCGTCATGAGTTTTTCCTTGCTCTCCAATAGATTGTCATCATCAAACTCTTTTGCAGTCTTTGTGATCAATTCTTTTTCCCCGTCTGTAAGAGATACATTATAATCACCCATATGCTGCTCTAAGACAAGCATTTTTTCAAGCTGCTCCAGAACAGAGTCCTTAACGGAATCTTCATAGGTCTTTCCCTCCTCAGCTTCCGTATCCCACATATTGTCCCCCATATACGCGCCATAATACGCTTCATACTGGGCCTGTGTATATCTTGCGTAAAAATTAGCCACATCCGCTGTCATACTGGAATCATTCACTGTTACGATCACATCATCGGCTTTCAGGGAACTGCACCCTGCGAGAGATGTTGTGCACAGCATCATTGCGGCGGCAATCATTATCCATCTTTTTTTCATAATATTCTAATCCTCCTTGGTCCTGCTGGTAGTGTCAAATCTACTACCCATTTTTAGTTCCAAAACCTTGATTTTAAGGG
>CAZNXL010000346.1:0-1506 GCA_964577075.1 uncultured Dorea sp.
ATTTGATATTTTTATTTTTGTCGTTTCCAATTCCCCACGAGTATTTAACTTTTGCGGGGCGCTTATTTGTATCTGGATTGTTTATATGAGATTGCTACGTGCCAGAAATTCGGTCGGCGTAATTCCCTCCATTCGTTTGAACACCGAAGCGAAGTGGCTTTGAGAAGAGAAGTCGAGATCGTTTGCAATGTTGATAAGCGATTTTTCGGTCGTCATCATTAACCGTTTTGCTTCGTCTATCTTCATACGGTTAATATATTCTCCGAGATTGATTCCGCATTCATTTTTGAATTGGGTAGAAAGATAGGAGCGGTTCATTTGCAATGCCTCGGCGATTTCGCCCGTCGTAATGCGTTCGGTGATATGTGTTTCGATGTAACTTCGGATTTTGGAAAGGAAGAGGGGCGGGGTGGGTTTTCCGAGTTTTCTTTCCGCAACAAGCTTTGTGTAGGAGAGCAGCATTTGTTTATGAATGTCAAACAACTCCTTAAAGGAAACGGCTTCGTCTACTTTTCGGTAGAAAAAGTCCGCTTGCTGCATTGCGGTATTGTAATTGAGTCTTCCCTTCACTGCCGCACGAGAAGCGAGCGCAGTGGAAGTAATAACGAGATATTTGTTTTGTTGCATCACGCTGTGGGAGAGGACTCCCGAATCTCCGTCGTACTTCGTTCTGCTGATAAACTCTTTCATTTTTTCATACGAACCTGTATAGACGTAAGAATATAGCAGCTTTTCATATTCGTCGTTCTTTACGCTGTTTTCTAAATGCTGTTCCGCACGCCTTGTTTTACTGCCTTGGTTGGGGGAAGAGATATTTGTAACGTCGGAGCGGTATTCCTCCGGGAGAATTTCGCCGATTGTGATATTGCGTGTTTCGTCGATGGTGTGGTTAAGAATCGTGAGAATTTGTGCGAATTTATATACGGAATAGCGAGGCGTGTTTTCGTAGTAATCGATGAGTTCATTCGCTTGCGTAATTGGGAGATTCAATGTCCTCATCAGATTTTGGGCGATATGATTATCGATAGGAATTTCCATAACGGGACCCAACATAAAAAACTCGTCGGCATCGATGCGTATAAAACCGTAGTAGGCAAATTCTTGGCGAATATACAGTTTCACGTCTGCATGATCAAAACATAGATACTCTTTCGGAATATGTTTTGCAAACGTAGAGAGAAAGGGGACTTCGGGGTAAGAGTAAACTACTTCCCATATTCCGCTTTTTGATTTTTTAAGGCGGGTTGCGGGAACGTAGGAGATTGCCGCAATACCTTTCACAAAATTATCGATATTCATAAAGAAAGCCTCGGCTGTTAGTGTATCACAAAATTAGAAAATTTGCAAGATGAAATACGAAGTTGCCCAACAAAACAAACAAAAAACAAACAGAATTGATATACAGAGCATTATAAAGAATTTATACTTTAATAGAGTAAGACAGTATTAGGAGGAAAAGATGAAGACTTTGAAAAGACTTGCAGTTGTCGGAGCTGCCGCCGTTAT